>JBOGDY010000001.1:0-36539 GCA_050742955.1 Actinomycetes bacterium
CGGGAGATGAAGTCCTTATAGCGGCAAGGGGGCAGCGCGCGGCATCGGTCGTCGACTGATGCCGCGCTCTTGCGACACATGACGCTTGAGAGAGGTGGACGGATGTCCCAGCACCAGTCGACGGGCCGACAGATCCTGCCGATCCACGATCTATCGGGGCCGAGCCTCACGACGTACGACGCGAAGGACCCGGCCACGTCGTACCCGCCCATCGAGCAGCTGCGCCCACCCGCTGGCGCGCCGAACGTGCTGGTCGTGCTGATCGACGACTGCGGCTTCGGCGCGTCGAGCACGTTCGGCGGCCCGATCCACACGCCGACGTTCGATCGGCTGGCCGCCGGCGGGCTCAGGTACAACCGGTTCCATACGACGGCGCTGTGCTCACCGACCCGTCAGGCACTCCTCACCGGGCGCAACCACCACTCGGTCGGCATGGGCGGCATCACCGAGCTCGCCACCTCGGCGCCCGGCTACAACTCGATCCGGCCCAGGACGATGGCGCCACTGGCCGAGACGCTGCAGCTCAACGGCTACTCGACCGCGCAGTTCGGCAAGTGCCACGAGGTGCCGGTCTGGCAGACGAGTCCGATGGGCCCCTTCGACGCATGGCCCACCGGCAGCGGCTTCGAGCACTTCTACGGGTTCATCGGCGGAGAGACGAACCAGTGGGCGCCGGCGATCTACCAGGACACGGTGCCGGTCGAGCCCGACCGGACGCCCGAGGAGGGCTACCACTTCACCGAGGACATGACCGACCGGGCGATCGACTGGGTCCGCCAGCAGAAGGCACTGATGTCGGACAAGCCGTTCTTCGTCTACTACGCGCCCGGGGCGACGCATGCTCCGCACCACGTGCCGGCCGAATGGGCGGCCAAGTACAAGGGCAAGTTCGACGACGGCTGGGATGCCCTCCGCATCGAGACGCTGGCCCGCCAGAAGGAGCTCGGCGTGGTGCCACGGGAAGCCGAGCTGACCGCACGCCCACCCGAGATCCCGGCCTGGGACGACATGCCAGGCGACCTGAAGCCGGTGCTGGCCCGCCAGATGGAGGTATACGCCGGCTTCCTCGAGCACACCGACCACCACGTCGGTCGGCTGATCGATGCGCTCGCGGATCTCGACATCCTCGACGACACCCTCGTCTACACGATCATCGGCGACAACGGTGCGTCCGCGGAAGGGACGCCGAACGGCTGCTTCAACGAGCTCGTCGTCCTGAACGGTGCCACCGGCGTAGAGACCGTCGGGTTCATGGCCTCGCGGATCGACGACTTCGGGACCCCTGCGGCCTACAACCACTATGCGGTCGGCTGGGCGCACGCCATGGACACGCCGTACCAGTGGACGAAGCAGGTGGCCTCGCACTGGGGCGGGACCCGGAACGGCACGATCGTCCACTGGCCGAACCGGATCTCTGCCAAGGGCGAGTTCCGGTCGCAGTTCCACCACGTGATCGACGTCGCCCCCACGATCCTGGAGGTCGCCGGACTCCCGCACCCCGACTCCGTGAACGGCGTGCAGCAGGCCCCGCTCGAAGGCGTCAGCATGGCCTACTCGTTCGACAACGCGCACGCGGCGGACCGCCACACGACCCAGTACTTCGAGATGTTCGTCAACCGCGGCATCTACCATCAGGGCTGGACCGCGGTGACCCGTCACAGCGTCCCCTGGGTGATGTCCGACGCGCCGTCGCTGGACGACGACGTGTGGGAGCTCTACGGTCCCGACGACTGGACGCAGGCGCACGACCTCTCCGAGGAACAGCCGGAGAGGCTGCACGACCTGCAGCGTCTCTTCCTGATCGAGGCGGCGAAGTACAACGTGCTCCCCCTCGACGACCGGCGCGCGGAGCGCTTCAACGCCGACCTGGCCGGACGCCCACAGCTGATCAAGGGCAACTCGCAGCTGCTCTTCGGCGGAATGGGACGGCTGAGCGAGAACTCCGTCGTCGTCATCAAGAACAAGTCGCACGCCGTCACCGCGCAGGTCCTCGTGCCGGAGACCGGCGCGAACGGCGTGATCATCGCCCAGGGCGGCGCCTTCGGTGGATGGGCGCTCTACGCGGCGGACGGCCGGCCCGCCTACTGCTACAACCTGTTCGGGCTGCAGCGCTACAAGGTGTACGGAGACGCGGCCGTCCCGTCCGGCGAGCACCAGGTGCGGATGGAGTTCGCCTACGACGGCGGCGGGCTGGGCAAAGGGGGCACGGCCACGCTCTATGTGGACGGGGATGTCGTCGGGGAGGGTCGCATCGACGGCACAGTTCCCATGGCGTTCTCGGCCGACGAGACGACGGACCTCGGCAGCGACAGCGCGACGCCGGTGAGCGACGACTACGGACCGAAGGACAGCGCCTTCACCGGACGCGTGCGCTGGGTGCAGATCGACCTCGGCAAGGACGCCGAGGACTCGGACCACCTCGTCTCACCGGAGGAGCGGTACCGCATCGCCATGGCACGCCAGTAGCGGACGGAGCTTCAGCCTGCGGACGGCGCGTCAACCCGCCAGTCAGCGCACGTCGACCGGGCGAGGCGGGTCCGCCACCGGGGCGGCTTGCTGGTCGGCCGACGCCTCGCCCTCTCCTGTGTCAGCTTCCGCCGGCCCGGACGCCGCTCCTGCCGCCAGTGTCACGAGGAGCTCGTACGCCCCTAGCAGCACGACCACGACGAGGAGACTGGTCCACGACGAGAGCAGGAAGGCGACCGCCGCGGCGACGACGACCCCGCCGATCCGCAGGGGATCGAGGTGGGAGCGCGCGAAGTCCGGGCCGTCCGCCACCGCGATGCTCGCGAAGCGTCGAGTGCCGGCAGCGGTCGACCTGGCTGCGTGCGCGGTCTGCCGGCGCAACCAGATGGCTGCCTTTCCCGGCCCGCTGAGGTAGGCGGCTGCGGCCATGAGGATGCCGAGCCAGAGGACTTGCGTTCCGCGTTCCCGCAAGGTCGAGAAGACGATCTGCACCGCCGCGTCGGCCCCTTCCCGGTACACACCGGCGGGCAGCGTTTCGAGCACCTGGTCCCGGACGACGGCCCGGATGGAGCGCAGCGCCAGTACGAGGAGGGCCAGCCACACGCCGTACTGCAGGATGGTGCGGCGTCGGTGCGGCGAGATCCACAGCGCCAGGCCCAGCAGGACCAGGGAACCCAGCGCAAACAGCACGATGAATCGCTTGAACGCCACCACGGCGTCCTGCACCGATGCCAGCTCGTCGCCGCGGTAGATCGTCACTTTGGCGAAGCTGTCCGGAAGCGTCACTCCGAGGGCGGTTTCTATCCGGTTCTCCAGGCCGGGAGGGACCTCGCCGCTGCTCACCTGCGGCAGGTCGACGGTCTTGCCGAAGATCGTCGGGACCTGCTGCTCGAGCAGGCGCAGGACCTCGTTGACGACCGGCAGCAGGTTCAGAGTGACCACGTTGCCCGATCGCTGGAGCACTGGGCCCTCGTTGTTGACGATCGCCATGATCCGCTCGTGGGCGAACCGGTTCACCTCGGGCCACAGCTGTGCGAAGGCTTCGCTGTCGAGCACCCTGCGCACGGAGGTCTGCAGGTAGCTCTCCACGCGGCTGCTCAACGGCTGCGCCAGGAACGCCGCCCGGGGCGGCAGGACCTCACTGACGCGGGCCGGCACGTCGAGCGAGTCGTAGATCTGCTCGCTCAGGTACGCCGTCATGGCGGCCTTCACCGCAGGGTCCTCTGCCAGCGGCGTGACGGTCTGAACCCATCGGTCGGTGTTCAGCGTGGTCCGACCCGCCCAGAGGCCGATGACCGACGCGGTCGCGCCGAAGGCGGCGAGAACGACGAGCAGGGCCGCGATCACCCCACGGGCCGAGCGAAGCCGCCGACCCCTGCGCGCCCGGCTGTCGAGCCGGGCGCGCAAGGCGGCGACCTCCGCCTGGGTCTGCTCGAGCTCCACGTCGGTGTCGGACGGCGCACCGGGGGGCCGTGGAGCCGGGACCGAGCCCTCAGACCCGGGTGCCGTGCCCGGCGCCGGCGTCTCGCCGGAGGATGAACGGCCGTTGTCGCTGTCGGACGTAGTCATGTCGCAGCCTCCTGGCGCGCAGCTCGCACCGCCGACGGCGGCTCTACCCGCTGAAGACCGAGCGCAGCGCTTCCTCCTGGTCACTGTTCAGGTTGGTGAACAGCAACTGGGGCTTGTGGTCGGCGAACGCGTCCTTCACCTTGTCCTGGACGGCGTCCGAAGTCATCACGAACAACGCAGACGTCCCAGGCGTCACCTCGTCCCGGGCACTGCGGATGAAGTCGTCGTCGATGCCGACGTCGGCGAGCGAGCCCGACAGGGCGCCCATCCCGGCACCGATCGCGGCTCCGAGAAGCGGGATGAAGAAGATGAGCCCGAAGAGCATCCCCCAGAACATCCCGCCGAGGGCTCCTGCTCCCACGAGGCTGTTCAGCTGGCGAGTCTTGGGCTTCTTCTTGTCGACCTCCCAGGAGACGGTCGCCGCGTCGTGGATCTTGATCAGGTTCTGCTTGGCCAGGGACTCCAGAGTCCCTACAGCCCGGTCGGCACCGTCGGGGCTGTCGAACTTCCACACCGTGAGCGTGGCCATGTCTCCTCCTCGTCGCGTCAGGCTGGGGCAAGCCTCGGCGGTCTCGCTCGGGCTCGCCTCACCCACGGCGGGTGAGGGGCCGTCGCCCTTCGTGAGCCAGGCCGCGAGCATTCACCCGCCTCGGGTGACGCCTCGGGGCCGGGTCTCGTCCAACGTCGTGAACCACCGCGCAAGGGGCTCCGTGCTCCAGCCCGGAGGGACGTCATGCAGAGCTTGAGATACGAGATCAAGGTGTCGGGCGGGGTCGTGCCGGACTCCCTGCTCGAGCAGTTCCAGGGCATGCAGGCCTCGACGGGGCCGGCGGAGGTCACGCTCTACGGCGACCTCGCGGACCAGGCGGCCCTGTACGGCTTGCTCAGAGCGATCCGGTCCTCGGGTCTGGTCCTCGTCGATGTGCGCCGTCTCCGGGGCGGTGAGCCGATACCGCCTCAGGTGAGCCGCGAATAGGCCGGACGTGTCCCGGACTACCCGGCGAGGGTGATCCCCGCGCCGCTCGGCTGGTGTCCTATCCAGCCGGGCGTCACCGAATCGGCGGCGTCCGGTCCTGGATGTGAAGGGGTTGACCGCTATGACCGGACTCGAGTGGATCCTCTGGATATCGCTGGCGACGCTCTACCTGTTCTGTCTGTTCACCGTGTGTTCGTTGACCTTCCAGAAGGGCTACATGGTGTTGGGCATCGTGGGCATCGTCCTTCCGTTCCTCTGGTTGATCGGTGCGGTGCTGCCGGCCAAACCGGGATCCCGCTACGAGGCCACGGAGAGGGCTCGATTCGCCTAGATTTCCTCCTGGGAGTCGTGGCGCTGGCGAGTCCTGGAACCTGGCCGGCACCGCTGATCCGCGTCGGAGTCGATCAGGGGCAGGCGGGTGTCGTGAGCTCTTCCGAAGAGCCGGGACACGGGGGTGAGGCAACACCGGCGTCAGCACCGGTGGGCCTCAGCGAGACCAGGTTCCATCCCCCACGCCAGCGGGCTGGCTGGGTACAGCGCTCTGCCCTGATAGACCGGATTGTCGCCTCCGCGGACCGTCGGCTCGTGCTCGTTGCCGCGCCTGCGGGTTACGGAAAGACCACGGCCGTTGCTCAGTGGCGTGCGTCCAGCGACACCAGTCGTGCCTTCGCATGGGTTTCGCTGGACGCTGGCGACAACGACCCAGCACGGCTCTGGTCGCACATCCTGCAAGCCCTCTACCCCATTCTCCCGAGGATGCAGGAACGCGTCTCCGGACTGCTTCGGCGACACGGTGAGAACGTCGAGCAGGCGGTGCTGCCCGAGTTGATCGACACGCTCGGGCAAGCGGACCGCCGGCTCGTTCTGCTGCTCGACGACTTTCACTGCCTGACCGAGATGCGGTGCCAGCGCCAGGTCGACTTCCTGCTCCACAACCTCCCGCCGTTGGCCCAGCTCGTGATCGTGACCCGGGCGGATCCGCTGCTGCATCTGGGTCGGCTACGGGTCGAGGACCAGCTTCTGGAGATCCGGGTCGATGAGCTGCGCTTCGGCCCCGATGAGGCCTCGGCGCTCCTGGCGACCCACGGCGTACGCCTCTCCGACCCTGCGCTGGGACGCCTGGTCGCCGCGACGGAAGGATGGCCTGCTGCCTTGAGCCTGGCCGCCCTCTCCCTGGCGGGCCGTTCCGACGCCGACCACCTCGTCGATGACCTGGCCGCCGACAACCGTTACATCGGCGACTACCTCACCGAGGAGGTGCTCGAGAGGGAGGGCGAGGCAGTCCGCAGGTTCGTCTACTGCGCGTCCATCCTCGAGCGCTTCAATGCGCCGCTGTGTGACTTCCTGCTCGGCACTAGCGACTCCCAGACGCTCATCGAGCGGATCGAGCACTCCAACCTGTTCCTCGTGCCGCTGGACGGCGAGGGCGGGTGGTTCCGCTTTCACAACCTGTTCGCCACCGTGGCGCGGGCTCGGCTCGCGGCGGCCGAGCCCGACCTGGTGCCGACCTTGCACAGGCGCGCTGTCGAGTGGTTCAGCCGCGAGGGACTCGTCGACGAGGCCGTCGAGCACGCCTTGGCCGTCGGAGACGTCGATGCCACCGTCGCCCTGGTGACGGCGCACCGGATGCGTTACGTCACCGAGGGCAGGATCCTCACCCTGCACGGATGGTTGCGGGCGTTGGGCAGGCCAGCTCTGGACGCGAACCCGGCGGCCGGGGTCATGACCGCGTGGATCGCTGCGGTGTGCGGGGACCTGCACACGATGGAGGAGCGGCTGAACGCGCTGGACCCCGCACCAGACATCGGGCCGTTGCCCGACGGCAGCCCTTCGGTGGAGTTTTCGATCGCGATGCTGCGCGGGTCGTTCGGTTTCGATGGGCCGGTGGAGATGCTGGCCGCCGCGCGAAGGGCGGTCGTGCTGGCGCCGGATGAAGGATCCCCTTGGTGCGCGTCCGCCCACCTGGTCCTCGGCAATGCCCTGCTCCTCGTCGGCGACGACGCAGGCGCAGAAGGCTGGCTGCGCCGCGTCCTCGCCAGCACGGTGGCACCGCCGTTGACGCGGATCGCCGCGTTTGCCCTGCTCTCCTTCGTGGAGCTCGACCGACGGCACGTCGAGGACGGCACGGAGCTGGCCGAGACGTCGCTGCGGATCGCGCAGGAAGAAGGCTTCACCGACACGCCGCAGGCGTCTCTGGCCTACACCGCGCTCGGCCGCGCGCGCGCCGAGACCGGCCACCTCGAGGATGCGCTTCCCGTTCTCGAGCACGGTCTGGCCCTGCGGCGGCAGATGGCGAACCTCAGCCCCTGGCCCACTATCCGCCACGCCCTAGTGATGGCTCCCGTGCTGATGGCGCTCGGCCGGCCGGCTCCGGCGCACGAGCTCGTCGACGAGGTCGACCGTCTCCTGGGTCGATGGACCGGCGGGACGGAGGCGCTGCGGGACCAGCTCGCTCGGGTGGAGGAGGCGATGCAGGCCCTTTCGCGGGTGCGGCCGCGGCCTGTGGCGGAGCCTCTGACCGATCGGGAGGAGTCCGTCCTGCGGCTGCTCCTGAGCAGACTCACCCTGCGGGAGATCGCCGGAGAGCTCTACGTCTCGCACAACACGGTCAAGACGCATGCGCGGATGGTGTATCGCAAGCTGGGGGCGTCGTCCCGAGCAGAGGCTGTCGACATCGCCCGTAGGCGCGGGCTGGTCTGAAGTCACCTGAGGCCGCGTTCCGCAACGGGTCCCAGCCGGAACTGCCGGACAAAGCCGTGCACGGGACCACCACCCCGGCATTCCACTCACCCGGATGAAATCTTCTCGCGGGGATGACATCTCACCCCGCACCGAGCGGGAATGAGAGCTGGGCAGTTTCTCGGGAGGACCATGGCTCGGGTGCGTTCAGGGGTCTCCACGTCGCCGTCGGCGCTGGATCGGACTCACGACACGCGAGTCGACCTTCCGGCCCTGCCGGACTGGGTCGTGCCGCGACCCAGGCTGTCCGCGGTCCTGTCGGAGGGCACCGGCCGCCTCCTCACCGTCGTCACGGGGCCCGCAGGGGCGGGAAAGACGATCTCCGTCGCGTCATGGGCGGCGGACTCCGACCACACAGGCCCGATCGTCTGGCTGAACTGCGGCGGGGTCGACGGCCCTCCTGCATTCTGGAACGACCTGCGCCAGCTGCTGGTGCGGGCCGGTCCGGGTGTCGGCCGCGACGCTGCGCCTGGGGACCGCGTAACCGCCGCCCGGGCGCTGTCCGACGAGCTGGCCCGCCTACCAGAGCCGTGCGTGGCCGTCCTAGACGACTTCCACCTGGTTGGCGAGCGGGAGATCTTCGACGGGCTCGACGATCTTCTGCAGCGGACGCATGGCAACCTCCGACTCGTGCTGGTCTCTCGGACCGACCCGGAGCTGGCCCTGCACCGCTACCGGCTGGCCGGCGAGCTCACCGAGCTGCGTGCCGCGGACCTCGTCCTCCGGCGGGACGAGACAGCACTTCTCCTGGCCCAGCACGGAGTGCGGCTGTCTGATCAGCGGCTGGACACCCTGCTGGCGCGGGCGGAAGGCTGGGCGGCCGGCGTGCGACTCGCCGCCCTGTCGCTGCAGGCCCATCCTGATCCGGCGTCGTTCACCGAGGCGTTCGCCCAGACCGATCAAGCTGTCTCGGACTACCTGTTCCAGGAGGTCTTCGCGCGAGTCCCACGCGCCGTCCGCGACTTCCTCCTACGTACGAGCGTTGTCGACGAGCTGCACCCCGGGCTGGCCCGGGCTCTCGCCGGCGATGGCACCGGCGTGGACCTGCAGCTCATCGAGCGAACGAACACGTTCCTCCAACGCGGTCCGGACGGCTCCTACCGCTATCACTCCTTGTTCTCCACGGCCGCCAAGGCCCAGCTGCAGCATGACGCGCCCGGCCTTGAGGCCGACCTCAACGCCCGCGCCGCCCGGTGGTACGCGGACCACGACGCACTGCCGCAGGCCGTGCATCACGGTGCCATCGCGGGCGAGTGGGAGTGGGTGGCAGGCCTGGTAGTGGGGTCGGTCGCGGTGCCGGGCCTCTTGGTGGGCGACCCGGACCACCTGCTTTCCGATCTCAGGCAGCTCCCTTCGAGCGAGTGGGCGCGTCCTGACTCCCTCCTGCTGACCAGTGCCCTCGCCTCCGTGGACGAACGGGATACGACGGCCGCCCTCACCCTGCATCGCGCGGAATCCCTGCAGTCCGCACCTGACAACAGCACCCTGCCGGCGTTGGTCACCGCTTCGGTCCTTCGGCTCGTGGCCGCCAGGCGGCTGGGGCTCGTCGACGAGGGACTTGCCGAAGCGGAGGACCTGCGCACCTCGGCCGCAGGTCTTCCTCCCGCCGTCCAAGCGGCGAGACCGGAGCTGTTCGGTTTCCTGCTCGCGCACCGCGGGACCTTCGAGTTGTGGAGGGGCTGGTTCGACGAGGCGGCCGCCACCCTGTCGGCCGGTGCCCGCGTCCTCGACGACTGGCCGACATCCCGGCACCTGCGCGACGACTGCCTCGGCCAGCTGGCCCTCCTGCACGCCATCAGAGGCCATCTCGTGCAGGCCGACGCTGTGGGTCGCCAGGTGACCGTCGGGCCGGCGGGCGCCGGAGCCTCGGGTCTGACCCTTGAGGCGGAGCTCGCACTGGCGTGGTGTCACATCGAGCGGGCGGAGGTGGCCAGCGCGCGTCGACGGCTGGACCGGGTGCGCGACGCCCTGCGCGAGCACCCCAACCCCATGATGGATGTCGCCCACTGTGTCGCCGAGGTCCGCCTGCTCGGACTCACCGGCGACCTGCAGGCCGCTCTCGAGGTGTTCTCGTCACGGCACCGGCAGGGTGCGCCGACCGCCTGGCTGGACAACCAGCTGGTCATCGCAGGTGCGGAGGCGCTGGCATCGTTCGGTGAACCCCACCAGGCCCTGGCGACCGTCGCGCGGCACGCGGAGAAGTCGTCGATCGAGGCGGCAGTGCTGACCGCCCGCGTCAGGCTGGCGCTGGGTGACCTGCGCGGGGCCCGGTCAGCCCTGGCCTCCGCCCTGCCGAGGATCGTGGATGCCCCGGTGGGTGTCCGCGTCGATGCATGGCTGCTGGAGGCTCACCTGGCCTTCGACGAGGGGCGGGTCGAGAGGATGCACGTGCTGCTGGAACGTGCACTGCGTGCCGGCGCAGCGGAAGACCTCCGGCGCCCGTTCGGTCGGGCGGGTCCCTGGCTGCGGCGGGCGATCCGGCTGGACACGGACCTGCTGCGCTCCTGGCGGGCGTTCGTCGCGCCGTCGCTCGCGGACTCCCCGATCCCCGAGCCGCGTCACGAGCCGTCGCCTGTGAGCGGTCCGAGCCCGCTGCCCGAGCCCCTGACGGACCGGGAGCAGGAGGTGCTCACCCTCCTCGCGGAGTTCCTCTCGACAGAGGAGATCGCCGGGGCGCTCTTCCTTTCGGTGAACACGGTCAAGACCCATCTCAAGAGCCTGTATCGCAAGCTAGGCGCCGGGCGGCGTGTCGACGCAGTGCGCACCGGTCGTGATCTCGGACTCTGCTGACCCGCCCTCACGGCTCCTCACCCACGAAGGGTGAGGAGAGCCCACGCGTAAGGGTGAACTCTGCAGGCGTGCCGAGCCCGCGGCCAAGTCCGGTGCGACCGTGGTTGCTGCGGCCCCATCTGCTCGGCGGTCGCCGTCACTCCGACGGCCACTACGCGGCCAGAAGCGTGTACGGAGCCATCGTCGTGCTGGCCATGTTGCTCGCGCTGGAGGAGCATCCTCCGGGCCCCTTCCAGGCCGCGCTGGTGGTTGCCGGGACAGTGCTGGCTGTGCTGGTGGCAGAGGCGTACGCCGAGCTCCTCGGCCTCGAGGTGGGCCTGGGTCGGCCGGCCTCCCGCGCGGAGCGACGGGCCAAGCTGCGTGACCTCGGCGTGATGACGATTGCCGCCGAGGGGCCGGTGCTGGTCTTCGTGCTCGCCGGGCTCGGCCTGATCGACGAGGATCGGGCGTTCCGGCTGGCCGTGTGGATCACCATCGGAATGCTGTTCCTCGAAGGCTTCCTCGCCCGGCGGATGTCCGGCCGGTCGCTGCCGGAATCGCTGCGCAGTGCCTGCGCCGTCGGCGGCATCGGCATAGCGCTGGCCGTCTTCAAGCACTTCGCGCACGGTTGATCACTGCGACTGAGGTGGTCCGCTGACCGCACCGGGCACGGAGCTCCGCACGCTGGCGCTACTGCCGAGAGCGCGCAGCGCCGTCCCGACGAAGAGGAGATTGAAGAGCATATGAGCAGTCACAATTGCGCGCGCTGCCGTACCAACCGGGTGGATGTCCCCGAAGCCGACCGTTGACACGATCGTCATCGCGAAGTACAACGCGTCCGTTCGGTTGTCGATCCCCTCGATCTGCCCGGGGGTCGTCGCATCGAGCCGGTAGTAGACGGATGCGAAGACAAGGACGATCAGGTAGAGCGCGGTGAGCAGCGCTTCGATCCTGGCGAGGATGGGTCTGCTGCCTGTGCGCAGGGCACGCACCTGCGCGCGCACGACGAGAGCCACACCGAGCAGTCCGAGTGCGGTCCCGCCGGTGCGCACGCCTCCGTCGATGCCACTGGGCGCCTGGTCGGGAAGGAGGTAGTACGAGACCGTGAGCAACGCGAGCATCAGCGTGCTGCGGGCGAGCAGGCGGGCCAGCCCGCGCATGAGGCGTCGCTGGTGCTCCGCGGCACTCGAGCCCGGCGGGCGGGAGCCGCCCGGGTCGGGTCGCGGGGACAGTTCCTCCCTCGCCGGCGGCACGTCCACAACCCCTCATGATCCGCAGGGAGGACTCCGGCATGACCACCCGCGCCGGGTGAGACGCGCGGGCTGTCACCTGAGGAGGCGCGTCTCGACATGCCTCAGTTGAGCGCCGCGACGACGGCTCGCTCGTTGTCGCACTCCGCCTGACGGAGGTGCTCTGACGCAGCCGGGTCCCTGGCCGCGAACCTCAGTGCGACGTGACGGAGGTCCTCGATCGGCAGCGAACGGGTGCTCGACTCGTCGACCACGCGCCAGCGCAGCCCGGCGCGTTGGGCCCGGAGGGCCAGGTCCAGTGCAACGACCGGCGAGACGACGACGAACTCGGCCGGATCGCCGAGCGCGTCCAGGATCTCGACGACGTACATGAACACGCTCCTGCTGACCTGCGCGGCGTTTGGCAACCGCCCTGATTGTCCGCTTTGTCCCCTGCCGGAAGCAGCACGAAACCAGCGATCAGCAGGCACCGCCATTGGTGGCCGCTCAGGCCGCCTGACGCGCGGCGGGCCGCAAGGCGAAGTTCAGCACGGTGGAGACCACGGAGATCAGGATCGCGGCCGCGAGAGCCGGCAGGAATCCGTCGACCGAGAGGTCGTCCGAGATCCAGTCGGTCACGCTCACGAGGACCGCGTTCACGACCAAGGCGAACAGACCCAAGGTCATCAGGGTGAGTGGCAGCGTGAGGATCCGAAGGATCGTGCCGAGCAGGACGTTGACGAGGCTGAAGACCAGCGCGATGCCGATCAGCGCGAATGCTCCGCCGTCCACATCGACCTTGGGAATCAGCAACGCGGTGAGCCATATCGCCACGGCCAGGATCATCCAGCGAACCAGTAGGTAGGCGAGCATGCGCCTCTCCCCGGAGCGGGACGGACAGTTGCTCGACACGGTCCTGCTCGTGACCGACGCCCGGCTCACCCGCCCGGGGTGGTTTGCCCGGCGAGCTCGGCGAGGAGCCGATCGATGCGGACCAGGCCCAGGTAGCGGCCGTCCTCCGTGGTGCACACGACCGGGTCGAAGCGGTACGGGGCCGGGCGCGTGACGGCGCGCAGCGCCAGTTCCCGCAGCGGGGTCGTCACGAACGCGCGGAGCGTGACCGGGGTCGTCCGCACGATCCGGTTGCCTGTCCCGTCCTCCTCCATGTGCGCGAGCGCGATGGGTCGACTGACCCGATCCAGGACCACCGTCACGACCACCTCGCCCGACTGCGCAGCCGGCGCCACCGGTGCGGTCGGCAGCCCGTGGGGGTCCATGACGGGCGCGTCCTCGAGCAGGGCCTCGGCGACGTCGGTGTAGAGGTGCAGCGACGCTCGCGACCTAACTCGCTGCACGGTCGGGGTCGGCAGCGCCGACCACGGAGCGTCCGGCCGGCCGAGCAGCCAACCTTGCGCTAGGGGCACACCGAGGGCGATGAGCCGATCGAGCTCCGGGACCCGTTCCACGCCCTCTGCCAGCAGGAGCGCGTCGAGCCGGGACGCAACGGTGGTGAGGAACTCGGCGAAGACGGCCTTCACCTCATCCCTGTCGAGGCGGTCGACGAACGCCCGGTCGAGCTTGATCACGTCTGGGCGCAGGTCCGCGATCTGACGCAGGCCCGAGTACCCCGTCCCCGTGTCGTCGAGTGCGATCCTCGCCCCGCGGGCCCGCAGCCAGTCGAGATGCCTCACCAGGGCGTCGGTCTCGCCGTACGGCACATGCTCGGTCAGCTCCACCACCACGTTGCCGAGGTCGCCCGGCCGCCCGAAAGCCGCCCGGACCGGCGCAGTGTGCAGCAACCGCGGGCTCACGTTCACGCTCAGGAAGGCGCCCGCCGGCAGGTCGGACTTCGCCTCCAGCGCCTTGCCCAGAGCATGCGCCTCAAGGTCGGCGCCCAGGCCGTGCTCAGCAGCGGCGGCGAACCACTGGTCCGGGCGGGCACCGGGACCGGCCGGGAACCGGGACAGCGCCTCGTAGCCGGCGGTCACGCCTCGATGCAGGTCGACGATAGGTTGGAAGACCGTCCGCAACGCGGTCGCCGACTCGAGGATCGAGCGGACCGCCGGTGCATCCAGCTCGTTGGCCCCGACGGCTGCTGGGTTGGCCGGCCCGCGGGTGGCGTCGCCGTGGCTGAGCACCGTCACTCGCCCAACATCGACCAGATCGGGGCATACCTTGACGACCGGACTCCGCCGGCCGCCCCGCCGCGGCAGGGGCTGCCTAGCCTGGGACCAGGACCGGATAGCGGTAGCGCAGCAGCAGGGGCAGGGTGAGGGAGGCGACCACGGCCTGCCGCCGTCGGCTCATGGCACGGGCCCATTCGTCGTCGGCCCGGATTGACACCTCACCGATCGTGAACCGCCGCGGGTTGCCTGCGACGGTGTGATTGGCATGCAGTCGCACGGTCGCGCCGTCACCCATGGCTGGCACCTCTCGTTCCCCAAGCCACGTGCACACCCGTCGGAGCTCAGCCTCTGGCGCCACGACGAAGTCCTCGTAACGCACCGCCAGCCACCTACTGGCAGGGACGTGCCGGCACAGCAGCTCGCAGCCGAGATTGCTCTCCAGCCAACGACCGGCACTGTGTGTCAGAGACCGTTTCGCCATGTCACCGCGCCTGCCGTCGACGGTAGGCAAGGGCTTGACCCGCCCCCAGGAGAACGCGACGGCCCGCGGGTCGCGCACCAGATGCAGGACGTAGTGGTCGACCGACCGCAGTCCTCCGAGCACGGCGGCGTCGACGGGTCGTTTGGAAGCGTCGATCACCACCCGTGCCCCGGTGGTCGCAGCGATGGCGTCGATCAGGTCAGCGGTGTGTGATCGGAGCTGTACGACGTCGCGGGAGGCGCCTGTCTCACGATCGGCGGACCGGACCACGTGGACCCGCCGACTGCGCGCCGCTACCCGCCGCTGCACGGCGACGATCTCGGCAATGCGCTGACTCGGCAAGGCCTGTCCGGGCTCGGTGATCACGTCGCCGAGCGCCTTGCGCACGACTTCGGACCACTGCGGACAACGGGCCGGCGGCAGCCCGCAGCCACACGGTCGCTGTTCCAGCAGCCCGCGCTGCCACAGCCAACGCAGTTCGCCGACGTTGAGGAACCCCGGGATCTCGCCAAGGATCTGGGCCAGCAGTGTGCTGCCGCTTCGACCCGGACCGACGATGGAGACCACTTTGACCGGCGCCGTCATGTGACACCCCGTCCTTTGACGCCAGTCGGCGTGTGGATGAGCGCCGGAGCCCTCCTATGTGAGTTCAGGATCGGGCCCCGATGCTGAGGGGTCCATTGTGCATCGGTCCTAGTGCCCGCCGCAGTTTTTCGTGCCTGCGCGAGATCGCGTGGTGGGCGGTCGCGGCGGGAGTCGAGGCGCCCCTTGCCTCGGTTCACTCACCGCAGGCGCCGCCGCGCTGCCCCCGACTAGGCGACGGCTAGGCGGCTGCCGTTGACAGCCTGCTCGGCCAACTTCGGCCGCCGCAGCTTCGGCCGTCAGTTCCACGTGCCGTCGACAACTAATCCAGACCCGCTCTTCGACGGAATGCCGTCAACTGGCCCAAGGTGGGCATCGCAACAGGGCCGAAAGCCCTCCGGTCTGCCTCGGCGGTGGACCCATTCAAGGCGCTGCGCCTAGAGGCAGGGCGTCCCCAGGACCATGCGTTGATGGTCATGGGGCCTGGCTAGATGGAGGCCCCGCGCGAGACTCTCCCGCAAGCCGCGTCACAGAGTCAGGAGCCGCTGGTCGATACCCGCGGCTTCGCCCGCAGCCATGCGCGGTAGGCCTCGTCGACGGCCCAGACGACAAGTGGGAAAGGCGCGATGAGCGCTAGGACATCCCAGGGCAGCGGTGCCGTCTGCATGATCGTGTTGGCCGCAGGCAGGTAGACGAGAGCGGCGGTGAAGACGAGCTCGAAGGCGATGCCCCAGAGCAACATGGGGTTGGAGAGCAGCCCGACGGAGCGCAGGGAGGCATGCGCCGTCCGAGCCGCAACTGCGGTACCCACCTGGCAGGCGACGATCCCCGCGAAGGTCGCCGTGGTGGCCTGCAGGTAGGCGTGGTGCAGCGGGGATCCGCTTTCCGTCGGGTCCCCTGGTCGCCACCCGGCCCGGTACAGCGTGTAGAAGAACGCCCCCATGACGAGCACGGCCGAGATCCCGCCCAGCAGCAGCCATGCCCGAATGAGCATCTCGCGTGTGACCACCGACTCGCGTGGCGGCCGAGGCGGCTTCTGCATGATGCCCGGCTCCGCGGGCTCACGTCCGAGCGCCAGGGCCGGCATGGTCTCGGTGCCGAGGTCTATGGCCAGGATCTGCGCGACCGTGAGCGGCAACGGCACGGCGCCACCCGAGAGCGCGAAGGCCAGGAAGGGCACGACCTCGGGCACGGCGTGGGCGAAGATGTAGAGGATGAACTTGCGCACGTTGTCGTAGACCCGGCGCCCCTCCTCGACAGCGTCCACGATGGTGGCGAAGTTGTCGTCGGTGAGCACCACGGTCGCCGCCTCGCGCGCGACGTCCGTGCCCGCTCGGCCCATGGCCACGCCGATGTCGGCCCGGCGCAGCGCGGGCGCGTCGTTCACTCCGTCGCCGGTCATCGCGACGACCTCGCCGGCGTCCTGAAGCACGTCAGCGATGCGGAGCTTGTCCTCAGGGCTGCTGCGCGCGCACACCACCTCTTCCCGACCGGTCATGATCGATGTCAGCTGTGCATCGGTCATCCCGGCGGTGTCCGCACCGCTGACCAGCCGAAGCCCGTCGACGCCGATGCCCACCTGCCGAGCGATCTCCGCCGCGGTGTCGCCGTTGTCGCCGGTGAGGACGTGCACCCGCAGGCCGGCCGAGTGACACCGCGCGACGGCCGGGCCAACCTCGGCGTGGGGCGGATCGAGCAGCGCGACCATGCCGAGCAGCCGGAGGTCACACTCGGCGTCGTGCCGGTGCTTCGGCCAGGGAAGGCTGCCGAGCTCGCGGTCCGCGACTGCCAGGACGCGCAGTCCTCGCCCAGCGAGCTCGTGGACGCGCGCGACGGCGGCCTGCCGCGCCGCATCGTCGAATGGAGCCGTCCCTCCGCCCTCACACAATCGCCGGGTACAGCGCTCGAGCACGGCTTCCGGTGCCCCTTTGACGTGCAGAGCCGTCCCGTCGGGGCCGGTGTCCACCGTCGACATGAGCCGGAGCTGCGCGTCGAACGGGTAAAGGCGCCGTCGTGCCTGGTCACGGGCGGCCGGGTCGACCCGCACACCGAGCAGCTCAGCGGCCTCGAGGACCGCAGTCTCGGTGGGGTCGCCGCCCTCCGCGGTCGATCCGTACGAGGTGGTCGTGCAGGCCACCATTGCCCGGGCGAAGACCCGTTCCGCGGCCCCCGCGCCCATTGCTCCTGGCTCGACATCCCTGCCGGCAACCCACATGGCCGCCGGTCGCATGCGGTTCTGGGTGATGGTCCCGGTCTTGTCCGAGCAGATGACGGTCGTCGACCCGAGCGTCTCGACGGCCGAGAGCCGCCGCACGACTGCTCCGCGCCGGGCGAGGGATCGGACGCCCACAGCCAGGGCGAGGGTGATCGTTGGCAGCAGCCCTTCCGGGACATTGGCGACGAGCAGACCCACGGCGAACAGGAAGGAGTCCTTGACCGTCAGCCCTGCGCTCAGACCGAGAGGGAAGAAGGCCAGCCCGATCGCGACCGCCACTGCCGCGATGAGCCACGCGATCCGCTTCACCTGGCGTTCCAGCGGGCTCACGTCGCGCGTCACCCGCTGCGACAGCGAGGCGATGCGGCCGAGCTCCGTGCGGTCACCGGTCGCGTAGACGAGCGCATGTGCGGATCCAGAGGTGCATGTCGTGCCGCTGAACACGAGGTCGGTCGCCTGCAGGACCGGCACGGCACGCGCCGTCGGGTTGGGGGTCCGAGTCTGCGGTGTGGACTCCCCGGTCAGCGTCGACAGATCCACCTCGATCTCGCCGGTGAGCAGCCGCCCGTCGGCGGACACCCGTTGGCCCTCGCTCACGACGAGGACGTCACCCGGTACGAGCGTCTGTACGTCGAGCACAACGGCCGTCCCGTCCCGCAGCGCCGTCGCCTGCTGCGGCAGGTAGCGACGCAGAGCCTCGACTGCTCGTTCCGCCTGACGCTCCTGCGCAAAGGCGAAGGCCGCGTTGAGGAGAATGACGGCGGCGATGGCCCAGCCCAGCACGGGCGTCCCCGAGACGAAGGCCAGCAGGCTGGCCGCAGCCAGCAACAGCGCGAGCGGGTGGACGACCTGGGCCACGAGCTCGCCGAGCCAGGTGCTGCGCGCCTGGCGGGTCAGCTCGTTCCGACCGAAGCGCGCGAGCCGCCGCTCGGCCTCCCGGGTGGTGAGCCCGGCCCGGCTCGCCCGCAGCTCGTGCAACAGCACGTCGGCTGGTGCGGCGGGGTCGGGCGGTCCTACGTCATCGCGGGGAGGCGGGCCCGGCGTGCCCATGATGACTCCTCTCGTGGCTTGCCACGCGTCAGCGCAGGCGGCGCAGCTCCGGCAACGGCCCCTCGGGCGTCGGAGCGAGGCGCAGCCGTACGTCGGTGGCGACCGCGCCCGTGCGGCTGGCCATGACGGGGTTCAGGTCGAGCTCGGCGACCTCCGGCACGTCGTCGGCCAGCCTCGCGACGCGCAGCAGCAGGTCGGACAGGGCGTCGACATCGCAGCGGGGTGAGCCGCGGTAGCCGAAGAGCAAGGGACTGCACCGCAGGTCGCGCACCATCGCGGCCGCATCGACATCGGTGAGGGGCAGGATGCGGAACGCCTGGTCACCCAGGACTTCCGTCCAGACGCCACCCATCCCGAGCACCAGGACGGGACCGAAGGTGGGCTCTTGGACCACGCCGACGAGCAGCTCGACCTGACCGGCCAACATCGGCTCGACGAGGACGGAGCCGTCGCCAACCTCAGCGACGCGCTCGAAGGCCGTGCGCACCTCGTCGTCGTCGCCCAGGTTCAGGGCGACCCCGCCGACGTCGCTCTTGTGGACGACGGCCGGATCGGCCGTCTTCAGGACGACGGGATAGCCGATCGACCTGGCCGCCTCCACTGCGCCCACGGCGTCCGTGGCGCGCCGAAGGGAGACCATCTCGATTCCGTAGGTGGCGAGAAGCTCGCGCGCCGTTTCGGCCGGCAGCCAGCCGCCCTCCGGCCGGCCCGCCAGTGCTCGTGCCACGACGCCCCGGGCCTCGGCCGCGCGGATCCCGGCCAGGTCCGGCACCACCCCACGACTGGATCGACGCCAGCGCCCGTAGCGCACGGCGTGGCCGAGGGCACGCACCGCCGACTCCGGGAACTGGTAGACCGGGACCGGCCGCGCCCCCTTCTCGTCCAGCAACGGCGCCGAATCCGGACGACCCAGGACCACGGCGACCGTGGGCAGCACGCTCCTCGCGACGACATCGAGCATGGCGTCGGGATCGTTGGCCCGGGTCGCGGCGACGACGGCGACCACCGCATCGACCTCGCCGCTGCCGGCCACCTCTTCGAGTGCTGCCGACAGGTCGCGGGCCGTCGCACCTGCGCCGAGATCGATGGGGTTGTCCTGCCCGCGCGGCCCGGGCAGCCGCTGCCGCAACGCCTCGGACAGGATGGGGACCTCGAGACCCGCCGACTGGGCGGCATCGCTGGCCAGGACGCCCGCCCCACCCGCGTTGCCGATCACGGCGATCCTCCCACCATCGGGAACGGGTTGGACGTCCAGGAGCCGGGCGGTGTCAATCAGATCCTCGACGGTGTCCAGGCGCAGCACACCGGCCTGCGCGAAGAGTGCGTCGACGGCGGTGTCGGGGGAGGCAGCCGCTGCCGTGTGGGAGCGTCCGGCCCGGCGCCCTCCGGCCGACCGACCGCCCTGACGACCAGGACAGGCTTGGTCGCGGACACCCGCCTGGCCAGCCGGGCGAACTTACGGGGGTTGCCCAGGGACTCGAGGTAGAGAGCGATCACGTGCACACGCTGGTCGTGCCACCAGCGCAGCAGGAGGTCGTTGCCGCTTACGTCGGCCTTGTTCCCGAGCGAGACCATGCTGGCGACACCGAGCCGGGCGCGACTCGCGACATCGACGAGAGCGATGGCGACCGCGCCCGACTGCGCGGCGATGGCCAGGTGGCCGGGCTGTGGGCGGGTAGGCGCGAACCAGGCCTCGAGCGACACCTCGGGGTCGGTGTTGAGCAACCCGATGCAGTTCGGGCCCACCAGCCGCGTACCGCTGGTCCGAGCCGATCGCACCAGCCGCTCCTGCAGCTGGAGACCGGCCCCGCCCAGCTCGGCCAGCCCCGAGGACAGGATGACTACGGCCCGGACGCCGGCCCGTCCGCAGTCGTCGATCACGTCCTCGAGCGCCGCCACGGGCACGGACACGACGGCCAGATCCACCTGACCGGGGATCTCGCTGACGGTGGGGTAGGCGGTCAGTCCTGCGACCTGGCGGGCCCGCGGGTTGACCGGGTAGACGCTCCCGGCGAAATGACCGGCCACGATGCTGCTCAGCACCTCGTGACCGACGCTGCCCGGGCGACGGCTGGCGCCCACGACGGCCACCGTGCGCGGTTCGAGCAATGGGTGCAGGGACGCAAGCTCGGCCCGCTCCTCGCGCGTGTCCATCGCCAGGAGCGTCTCCTCGTCTGCGGTGGTGGCGAGCCGGAACCGCGAGACGCCGTCGGCGAGGGAGCTCCGGCTGCGTAGCCCCGAGTCGGCAAAGACTGCGGCCATCCGCCGGTTGTCGACCAGCACGTCGCCGACCAGCTCGCGGACGCCGACCGACCGGGCCGCGGCGGCAAGGTGCTCGAGGAGCAGAGTGCCCACGCCCTCACCCTGGTGCGCGTCCTCCACGAGCAGCGCGACCTCCGCCTCGTCGTCACCGGTCCGCTCGAAGCCCGCGACTGCGACCACCACGCCGCCGAGGAGTGCGACCAGGGCAGCGTGGTCCCGGTCCGTCGGCCTCACCACGCTCTCCACGTAGTCGTCGGCGACATTCCGGTTGAGGGCGAAGAACCTGAAGTAGAGGCTGCGGTCGGTGACGCGGGAGTTCAGGGCCCGGAGCGCATCGGCGTCGGCTCGGGTGACGGGCCGGATCCGGACGATCTGCCCCTTGGCGGTGAGCGCCTCGCACCCGGTGGGCGGCGTGTCCACGGGCGTCAGCCCGGTGCCCGGACGCGCGCCGGTCTCGGTCGGGATCACGGCCGTCGCTCCGTCCGCGAGGCGCGTAGGGCGGGCACGACGACCATGGCGACACCCGTCAACATGCCAAGGGCGCCGGCGACGAGCAGGCCCGCCGCCACATCGTCGAGGAGGGGGACCGTGGCAGCGGCCCGCACCCGGACGGCGATCCCCGGCACAGCGTCCTGGTTCATCGTGACGATGGTCCACGACCCGTCACGCGGCCGCCACGTCACGCTCTGCGGGCCCGTGCCGACGGACTGGGCGACCCAGATGTCGGCCGTCTCCGGCAGCTGCCGGGGAGGCCCTCCCGGGTGGTCCACGCGGATGCGACCGTTGAACGGCAGGTCGGCGAAGGTCGCGTGCCGCACGCCCTCGAGATATCTCGCGGCGTCGGCGGTGCGAGCGATGCCCAGGAACAGGAGACGCCCGGGGTCGGCTGGGGTGACCTGCACCCTGACCGTGCCCACCAGCCTGTCCACACCAGGTCCCCAGCCAGCCTGTCGGAGATCCATCGGACCTCCGTCCACTGCAAAGCCGGCGGTGGCGAAGGACTCGGAGCCGAACGACAGGAAGCCGGCCGCGTCCCGTTGGGTCCGGTCCACGAGCAGCGCAGCAGCGCCGGCCACGAGCAGCACCAGCCCGACGATGCTCGAGATGTTCCCGACGACCACCGACGCCACCCGGCCCGCCGTCCACCCACGGCGCGACCGGTGCCCCGAACGCCCGGAGCCGGGCGGTGGTACCGCGGCCGCCGGTGGCCCATACGCCGGGGGCGCGGTCGTCATCGGCACCATCTCCTTCGTCGAGCTCAGGGGGATCCGGCGGCGCCGGCCGTCACGTCCCGCTCGGCTGCTCGGACTCCTCGGGCTGCTCGAGACTCACGTCTCGCAACGCCCGCAGCAGGTCCGACCCGGTGACGATGCCCACCGGCCGCCTCTCCGCGTCGACGACCGGTAGCGCGTCGTCGCCACGGGCGAGCATGAGCCGCGCGGCCTCACGGACGTTCAGGGCGGGCGTGACCTCGCACGGGACCTGCGTGTACGACTGGAGCACCTCGGTCACCTGTCTGGTGCGCAGGGTCAGCGCGGCCGTGAGGCACTCCCCCATGGCGACCCGATCGCTGAGCACGCCGACGAGAGTCCGTGCCCCGTCGACCACGACGAGGTGACGCAGTCCGCTGACCATGAACTGGTCGACGGCCTGCCACACGGTGTCGGTGTCCCGCACCGTCACGACCGGTGCCGACATCACCTCGGCGACCGATGGTGCATCGACCATTGCTCACTCCTTCGTCAGCACGACCTTGAGCGCACCGCTCGCGCCTGCGTCCGAGAAGACCTCGTACGCCGTGAGCATCTGGCCCAGGGAGAACGTGTGCGTCACCATCGGCGCCAGGTCGAGCTGCCCGTCGCGGAGCAGGCGCAGCAGCGTCGGCGTAGTCGAGGTGTCGACCAGCCCCGTCGTGATGGTGACGTCCTTGATCCACAGGTCCTCCAGGTGCAGCGTGGCCGGCTTCCCGTGGACTCCGACGTTCGCGACCCGCCCTCCCGGCCGCACCAGCCGGGTGCACAGCTCGAAGGTCTCGGGGAGGCCGACGGCCTCGATGACCACGTCCGCGCCGAGCCCGTCGGTCAGGTCGAGGACAAGCGTCCTGGCCTCGTCCGGGTCGCTCATGTTGCTGACCAGCACGTCCGCGCCGACGCCCTTGGCGGCGTCCAACCGGCCGGACAGCGGGTCGATCGCCACCACGCGCGACGGCGAGAAGAGCTTGGCGGTCATGATCGCCGCGAGGCCGATCGGGCCGGCTCCGACCACCGCCACCGTCGCGCCTGGACTGACACCCCCGGCGAGCACCCCGACCTCGTAGCTCGTCGGGAGGATGTCGGCCAGCAGCACTGCCGACTGGTCGGGCAGGCCGACCGGCAGCCGGTGCAGTGACAGGTCCGCGAAAGGGACCCGCGCGTACTCGGCCTGGACACCGTCGATGAGGTGCCCGAGCTGCCACCCGCCGCCCCCCAGGCACTGCCCGTAGCGCGCCTCCCGGCAGAAGCGACAGACGCCGCACGCGCTGATGCAGGAGACCAGGACGCGGTCGCCCGGGGTCACCGTCCGCACCGCGGAGCCGACGGCCTCGACCGTCCCGACCGCCTCGTGCCCGAGGATCCGCCCCTCGGCCACCTCCGGCACATCGCCCTTGAGGATGTGCAGGTCCGTCCCGCAGATGGTGACGGCGTCGATGCCGACGATCGCGTCCGTGTCGTCCAGCAGACCGGGGTCCGGGACCTCGTCCCAAGCCTTGCTGCCGTTCCCCTGATAGACCAAGGCACGCATGTCCACCTCCGCGGCGCCGTGACCACGTGTGCGGTCTCCCGCGGCACCCTCGCTTGCGAACGTAGGTGCCGGGCCGCGAGCCCGGCAGGTGCCGTGGTCTCCCCTTCGACGGGACCTAGGTCCCCTGGAGGCACTCAGTGAGGCCCTGGCCGTCCGGGGGCGCCTGGGCTGTGCTGACGAGTGACAGGCAGCCGCGGACCGACCTGTGGAGGAGCAATGGAAGCGATCGACCGGAGGGCGCTCGTCGTGGGCGTCGACGGATCGCCGGCCGGCAAGGAGGCGCTGCGCTGGGCGCTCGACGCCGCCGCACGCCGTAGGGCCGGTGTCCGTGTCGTGCATGCGCTGGAGCTGTCGCTCTTCGACGTCCGGCTGGACGCCGCCTACGGACCCGGATGGGAAACCCCGCTACGGACATCGATGCGGCAGATGCTCGACGAGATCGTCGCGGATGCCGCCCGGTCCCACCCGGACGTAACCGTCGAGACCCGTCTCGAGGCAGCGCCCGCCTCGGTGATCCTTGTGGAGGAGTCCGAGCGCGCGGACACCGTCGTGCTCGGAAAGCGCGGGACCGGCGGCTTCGCGAACCTGGTCATCGGCTCGACCACGCTGCACGTGGCGACGAACGCCCACTGCCCGGTGGTCGCCGTGCCCACGGCGCCCGCTGCAGGACCCGCCCGCCGTGGCGTGGTGGTCGGTGTCGACGGCACGCCGGCTGCAGAGCCGGTCATCGAGTACGCGTTCCGGGCCGCCGACGAGGCCGGCGAGCCCCTCATGGCAGTGCACACCTGGCGCGATCCGGCCCCGATGGGTCCGGGGGTGATGATGCCCCTCGTCTACGACCCGACTCTTGTCACCTTCGAGGAGCGGCTGCTGCTGTCCGAGATGATGGCCGGCTGGTCGCAGAAGTACCCCGACGTCGAGGTTCAGCAGACGGTCCTGCACGCCCACGCCGTACCGTCGCTGGTCGAGGAGGCCCGGGCCGCGCGGCTCCTCGTCGTCGGCTGCCGGCGGCGCGGGGACCTCAAGAGCCTTCTGCTCGGCTCGGTCAGCCACGGAGTCCTGCACCGGGCCTGCGGACCGGTGGCCGTCGTGCCGCGCACGGGGTGAGCGGCTCATGAGCAGCCACACCGAACCTGCGACGCCGAGGCCGCTGCTGGTGGCCGAGCGGGTGAACAAGGTCTACCGCTCCGGCGACGTGAGCGTCGCGGCCCTGGTCGACCTGGACCTATCGGTGGAGGCCGGCGAGCTGGTAGCCGTGATGGGTCCCTCCGGCTCGGGCAAGACGACGTTGCTCAACTGCCTGTCCGGCCTCGACGACATCGACGGAGGGCGGGTCACGGTGGCCGGCCGCGACCTGTTCGCGATGTCGGACGCCGAACGCACCGAGCACCGCGCACGGTCGATGGGTTTCGTCTTCCAGTCGTTCAACCTGATCCCGGTGTTCACGGCGGTCGAGAACGTCGAGCTGCCGCTCCTGCTGGTGGGTACGCCTGCCCACGAGGCGCGTCGGGCGGCGCTGGAGATGCTGGCGCAGGTCGGGCTCAGCCACCGGGCGAGCCACCTGCCCAACCAGATGTCAGGCGGAGAGCAGCAGCGCGTGACGATCGCCCGCGCCCTGGTCGCCCGACCGGCGATCGTGTGGGCCGACGAGCCGACCGGCAACCTGGACACCGCCATGGCCGCGCAGGTGATGGAGCTGCTCCGGCGGCTCAACCAGGAGCACGGCCAGACCATCGTCCTGGTCACCCACGACCAGGCGATCGGTCGCGCGGCCGGCCGGCTGGTGCTGATGCGCGACGGTCGGCTGGAGAGCGACCGCCACTCCACCCCGGCCGGCGTCGCGGTCGGTTCGCCCCGCACCTCGTCGGACTGATCAGCATGTACCCGCAGCTCACTCCCCCGCTGCTCGCCGGGCTCGGCATCGCGCTCGGCATCGTCGCCTTCCTGATCCTCCGCCGGCCGGTGCTGCGGCGCCTCGCGTTGCGGCAGGTCCGCCGACGTCCCACCGAGGCCGTGCTCGTAGTCCTCGGCTCGGTCCTGGGCACGACGCTGATCGTGGCCAGCCTGGTCGTCGGCGACTCCCTGGACCGCTCGGTGCGCCAGTCGGCCTACGACGTGCTCGGACCCATCGACGAGATCGTCCGGTCGTCGTCGTCGGACGTCGGCGACCTCGCCGCCATCCGCCTGCACCGCCTGCGCGAGGATCCGGACGTCGACGGGCTGCTCACGGTGCGCGGCGACGCGGCCGCGGCCACGCGTGGTCAGGGCGAGAACAGGGTCGCCTCCCCGCGGACTCTGGTCTGGGAGCTGGACTTCGCCGCCGCGCGCGGCTTCGGGGGAGCCGAGCCCTCGGGTCTGGATGCCGCGGACCCCGGACCCGGGCACGTCGTCGTCAACACCACTCTGGCCGACGAGCTCGGTGCCGGGACCGGGGACCGGATCACGTTCTTCCTCTACGGCCGCCTGACGGAGTTCACGGTCTCAGACGTGGTCCCCGCCCAGGGCCTTGCCGGGATGGGGCTCGGCGCGAGCGTCAACCGCAACGCCTTCTTCTCGCCTGGCACGCTCACGGTCGCCGCACGGCTGGCAGATCGTGAGCCGACGAGCTCGACCCTGGTGTCCAACCGGGGTGGGGTGGAGAGCGGCGAAGCACTCACCGAGACGGTCAGCGCCAAGATCGACCGCGCGCTGGGCCCGCTCGCGACCGCGGGTGCCGCGGTGACCGCACCCAAGCAGGAGGTGCTGGACGCGGCGGAGGAGACCGGCGCAGTGCTGGGGTCGCTGTTCCTCTTCATCGCCAGCTTCGCCATCATCGCCGGCGTCCTCCTGCTGGTGAACATCTTCGTGATGCTCGCCGAGGAGCGAAAGGGGCAGCTGGGGATGCTGCGAGCCATCGGCATGCGGCGCCGCCGGGTCACCGGAGAGTTCTCCATCGAGGGCGCCGTCTACGGCGCCGTGGCTTCCCTGCTCGGCGCGGCGCTCGGCGTCGCCGTCGGACGGCTCGTGGTCGTTCTCGCCGTCAACGTCCTCAACGGCTACGAGCGCGGCGACAACCAGCTGGACATCGTGTTCGACGTCCGCCCGGCCAGCCTGGTCAACGGGATCGCCGCCGGCTTCCTGATCGCCTTCGTGGCCGTCGTGCTCACCAGCGTTCGCATCGCCCGCATCAACATCATCGCGGCCATCCGCGACCTGGACCCCACGACGCCGCCGCGGTCACGGCGTCGGCTCAGCGTGCTGTCCGCGGCGCTCACCGCCCTGTTCCTGGCAGCGTCGGTCCCGGCAGTCGCGTCAAGCGCGGGCGCCTCGACGTACCTCTTCCCGGCGCTCGTCGCCGTGTCCGCGATCCCGCTGCTGAGGCGGGTGGCTCCCGCGAAGCACGTCACCACCGGCGTCTCGGTGGCCGTGCTCGCCTGGGGACTCGGCGCCCACCTCGTCCGCCCACACATGTTCGACGACGCGTCTACCGCTACCTACGTCGTCCAGGGGACCATGCTCTCCTTCGCCGCCGTAGTCCTGCTCAGCCAGTACCAGTGGCTGGTGCTGCTGCCGTTGCGCCCCCTCGTTTCGCGTCCCACCGAGGCCGGACTGGCAACGCGGCTGGCCATCGCCTACCCGACCGCCCGCCGGTTCCGCACCGGTGCGACGCTGGCGATGTACTGCATCGTCGTCCTCGTCATCGTGCTGCTTGCCCAGATCTCGGCGGTCATCCGGTCGGGGGTCGACACAGCAGTCAGCGATGCATCCGCCGGATGGACCCTCCGCGCCGACTTCAACCCGAGCACACCACTGCCCGACATCACCAGCTCCGTCACCCAGGGGCGTTTTGCCGGCTCCATCGAGGACTCCGCCCCACTCCTGACGGCCGCCGGGACCGGGGATGACCCGCTGGGGCGCACGACCGCTCCGCTGCCCGTGCTCGCTATCGGGGTGCCGGGCGAGATCGTCGGTCGGCAGCCTGCTCTCAGCGACCGGCTCGACTCGCTGCCGGACGACGAGACGGCCTGGCGGCTCGTGCTGGGCGACGCGCGCTACGTCCTGGTCGATGCCTTCTACGGCTCCACCGGGGGACCCCAGGGCAAACCGATCACCCCCGGCGACCCCGTGACGTTGACCGACCCGCGCACCGGCAAGACCTCCGATCGGGTCATCGCCGGCGTCATCAAGGACGGCACCGCGTTCTACGGCGTCAGCGCGGGCGAGTTCCGGTTCCCCGTGGTGATGGGCCAGCCGGCCGTCCATCTGACGTTCGGCTCGGAGGCACGCTTCTCGAGCCTGCTGCTGCGGACTGCCGCCGGGGTCGACCGGGCGGAGCTCGTCCGGCGGATGCAGGGCGCCCTGCTCGCTTACGGCGTCGTCGTCACGGACATACCGGAGGCAGTGCGGGACATGTACGCCGCCAACACGCAGATGTTCCGGCTGATGCAGGGCTACCTGGCGCTCGGCCTCCTCGTAGCGATCACCGGTCTCGGAGTCATCATGGTGCGGTCCGTCCGTGAACGGCGCCGAACCATCGGTGTGCTGCGTGCACTGGGCGTCCGTGCCAGGACCGTGCGCCGCGCCTTCCTCGCGGAGAGCACGTTCATCGCGATCGAGGGTGTCGTCGTGGGTGTGCTGCTGGGTGTGCTCACGACCTGGCTCCTCTACCGGAACAGCCCTGCGTTCGCGGGCCTGGACGGTCCCTACCCGATCGCCTGGCAGGAGATCTCCGTAACTGTCGGGACCGCCCTGGTGGCGTCCTTCGTGGCCACGCTGCTCCCGGCACGGCGCGCGGCCCGGATCCGACCGGCGCTCGCCGTCCGCGTGCCGGAGTGACCGCCGCACCGGGCGAGCAGGGTCTCGCGGGCAGGGTCTCCGGCCTCGTTCCAGCGTGACCTTCGGCCCTGACAGCGCGACGGTTGCGGTCCCTACCGTGGAGGCGTCGAAGGCCCGCTCCTCCACGGAGGTTCGCTATGCGCGCTCCCGAGTTCATGTCGGCACCCGTGGTCACCGTGACGCCGCTGACCCCGATCACCGAGGCTGGGGCGTTGCTCCTCGGCCATGACATCACCGCGGCACCGGTCGTCGACGACGACCAGCGGCTGGTAGGCATCGTCAGCGAGTCCGATCTGCTCCGCGGTCGTGTGGGACCGGACCCGCGCACCCATGCGCTGCCCACATCCATCGACGAGTCGGAGCCACCGCACACGGTGGGCGAGGTGATGACGCACAAGGTCGTGGCGCTGCCCTACACGGCCGACGAGGCCGACTTCGCCGGCGCCATGCTCGACCATCGGGTCAAGAGCGTCCCCGTCGTGTCCGGCGGCCGGGTCGTCGGCATCGTGAGCGTCAGCGACCTGCTGCGCACAAGGGTGCGCAGTGACGACGACATCGCGACGGATGTCCGCGCACGCCTCCGGGAGTACGCCGAGGGCCGCGAGCCATGGACGACCACAGTCGCCGACGGGGTCGTGACGATCGCCGGACCGATGGCGGCACCGCAGCGACGGGTCGCCGTGCTCCTCGCCCAGACCGTGCCCGGGGCGGTGCGGGTCCGCACCGACGCGGGAGCAGAACATGCCCCGCCCGACCGGTCCGGGCGTCCCCTGACAGCACCGGCGGACCATCGCGAGCTGCGGGTCCTCGGCCTCGAGGAATGCTTGGACCGGCTGGCCGGAGTGCCCGTCGGGCGGCTGGCCTTCATGCACGACGGCGAGCCGACGGTGCTGCCGGTCAACCACGGCGTGGACGGCCTCGACGTCGTCTTCCGAACCACCTGGGGTGCCAAGCTGCAGGTGGCCCAACACCAGGGACAGGTGGCGTTCGAGGTCGACGGCTGGGATAGCGACACGGAGTGCGGTTGGAGCGTGCTGGTCAAGGGCACCATCGGCATCGTCTACGAGACCGAGGACACCGACCGCTACGACAGCCTCGGCGTGCCCTCCTGGACCGGACTGGACGACCAGGCGTTCTGGCTCCGGCTACGACCAGCGGAGGTCACCGGCCGCGAGTTCGGGCCGCGGGCGCCGCGGGAAGACCTGGCTGACCCACGTGTCGCTCCCCCGCATCAGTGAGCGGCAGCGGGGCCAACGACGAACCCTCGGCGTACGTGTCACGCCGTTGGCCGGTGGTCGTGCACGATGGCGACCGGGCTGGTCGCGCGGTGGAGGACGCCGTGGCTCACCGACCCGAGCAGCAGGCTTCGCAGCGCGCCCCTGCCGCGGCATCCGACGACGACGAGTCGCGCTTCGCGTGCTGCCGCGACGAGCGCCGGGGTGGCGTGCGACTGAAGAGTCTTCAGCTCGACAGGCACAGCGGGGTGCTTCTCGCGCCAGGGGGCCAGGGTCTCGTCCAGCATCGCCAGCTTCCTCTCGGCCGTGAGGTCCGGGTCGGGCATGACCGGGATCCGGATCGCGGGGCCGTTCGGCAGCGGCACGGTCCACGTGTGCAGGGCCGTCAGCGGTTCACCGGTCTCAGCGGCGTACCGGAAGGCGTAGTCGATCGCCGACTGCGCGGACGGTGACGTCTCGACGCCGACGACGACGCCGTGTCGGGTGGGCTCCGCCTCCCCCGGCACGGGGACCGCCACCACCGGAGCGTGCGCGTGCGTGGCCACGTGCAGGGTCGTGGATCCGATGACAAGGTCGGCGAACCCACCCGTGCCGCGCGTGCCCAGCACGACAGTGTCCGCGTGTCCGGACTCGTCGACCAGCGCATCGACGGCCGAGCCCGCCTCGAGTCGCGTCGAGACCTGAACCCCGGGGTAGGCCTGACGGGCCTGTGCCTCTGCTGCGTTCATCATCCGCTGCATCGCCTCGCGCAGGCCGTTCCCGAAGTCCGAGTAGTAGCCGCCGGCGCGGATGTCGTAGATGGACGGCTCGTAGGCGTGTGCGAGCCGCACCGGCGCCTGTCGTCGGGCGGCGAGCTCCAGGCCCCAGGCCAGTGCTGCTTCGCTCGGCGGCGATCCGTCGATGCCGATGACGATTGGTTCGCGTGCGTCGCTCATGACGCCTCCTTGCCTGCCGAAGCGCCGGGCATCCGCTGCCCGTACGGACCAGCACACTCCGTCGCCCGCCCTGCAGACCAGGGCCGATCGCCGCCCCGCCGGGGTGACCTTGGTCCCGCGCGGCCGGTCGTCGGCGCGATAGGACCAAGGTCACGGCATTTGCCTCCGTGGGGCCCTTGGCGGCGAGCCCTTGCGGCCGGTTACGTGAGGCGTGACCGTCCGTTCCCGCCGAGGATCTGTGGGCAGGTGGCTACGTTGTCGAGGGGTGTCGGATGACCGAGTGGCTGCTGCGCTACGAGGGGTTCGAGCCCGAGGAGGAACGGGTTCGCGAGGTGCTGTGCACGCTCGGTAACGGCCGGTTCGCCACCCGTGCTGCCGCTCCTGAGTCCTGCGCCGACGGCGTGCACTACCCGGGCACCTACGCAGCAGGCATCTTCAACCGCGTCCCGGCCGACATCGAGGGCCATCACGTCGAGCACGAGAGCATGGTCAACCTGCCGGACTGGCAGTCCCTCCGTTTTCGGGTGGAGGACGGGGACTGGCTGACCCCGTCCAGTCCCACGACGACCGACTACGTCCAGGAGCTGGACCTTCGGAGGGGCCTGCTGACACGACGGTTCCGCGTCGTGGACGGTGAGGGCCGGCGGACGGCAGTCGCTCAGCGCAGGTTCGTCTCGATGGCCGACCCGTTCGCCGCCGGCCTCGACGCGACGTTCGTGGCGGAGAACTGGTCCGGACGCCTGGTTGTGCAGTCCGGCATCGACGGAGATGTGGCCAACCGTGGAGTCGCCCGTTATACCGGGCTCGGGGACGTGCACCTGCGGGTGACCGGGGCGGAACGGCTCGGCTGCTCCGTGGTCGCGCTCGATGTCGAGACGCGCCAGTCCCGGGTTCGGGTGAGCATGGCCGCTCGACACCGAGTGCTGCTGGACGGACAGGTCTCAGCGACCCCGCAACGACCCCGGACAGTCCGTAAGAGCGGCTACATCGGGCTGGAGTTCTGCCTCGGCGTACGAGAGGGCGAGCAGCACACCCTCGAGAAGGTCGTGGCCGTCTACACCTCGCGTGACCGAGCCGTGAGCGAACCAGGCGCCGCGGCGCGGACCGAGGCAGGGAGCCTGCCGGAGCTCGATCATCTCCTCTCACGTCACGTGCTCGCGTGGGACCACCTCTGGGAACGGTGCTACGTCCGGATCGACGCGGCCGAGTCGGCGACTCGCGCGCTCAACCTGCACCTGTTCCACCTGCTCCAGACGGTCAGCCGGCACAGCATGGAGCTCGATGTCGGCATCCCCGCCAGGGGACTGCACGGCGAGGCGTACCGCGGCCATGTGTTCTGGGACGAGATCTTCGTGTTCCCGTTCCTGAACCTGCGAATGCCGGAGCTTGCCAGGGCCCTGGTGCTCTACCGCTGGAGGCGGCTGCCCCAGGCCCGGGTGGCGGCCAGGGAGGCCGGGTTCCGGGGCGCGATGTTCCCCTGGCAGAGCGGGTCCGACGGTCGTGAGGAGGCCCCCGCGGTGCACCTCAACCCACGGTCTGGCCACTGGATCACCGACAACTCGCACCTGCAACGGCACATCAACGTGGCCGTGGCCTACAACACGTGGCGGTACTACGAGGCCAGCGGCGACCGTGACTTCCTTTCCCAGTTCGGCGCCGAACTGATCCTGGACATCGCGCAGTTCTGGGCGAGCGCGGCAAACTACGACCGGGTCGGCGACCGCTACGACATCCGCAATGTGATGGGTCCGGATGAGTACCACGACGGCTACCCCTGGCGGGATCGTCCCGGCCTGGACAACAACACGTACACGAACCTGATGGTGGTGTGGACCCTGCGCAGAGCGCTCGCCTGCATCGCGCTCCTGCCCGACCGACGCCGGTCGGAGCTGCTGAGCCTATTGGGTATCCGGCGGGAGGACGTGGAGCGCTGGGAGCACATGACTCGGAAGATGCGGCTGTGCTGGGTCGCCGCCAACGTGCTTGCCCAGTTCGAGGGCTTCGAGCGGCTGCGTCCGTTCCCGTGGACCGAGTACGTCGAGCGGTATGGCGACATCACCAGGCTGGACCGGATCCTGGAGGCCGAGGGCGACTCGCCCAACAACTACCAGCTCGCGAAGCAGGCCGACGTACTGATGCTCTTCTACCTGCTCTCTGCGGACGAGCTGGCGGACCTCCTGCACCGGCTCGGATACCAGTACACGCCCCGGCTGATCCCCAGCACGGTGGACTTCTACCGTCGGTGCACCTCCCACGGCTCCACACTCTCCAAGGTCGTCCATGCCTGGGTCATGGCGCGAAGCGACCGCCCGGCGGCCTGGCAGTTCTTCCTCGACGCCCTCGAGGCGGACGTCGCGGGCCATCTTGGCGGCACGACGGGCGAGGGGATCCATCTGGGCGCGATGGCCGGCACCCTTGACCTCCTCCAACGCGCCTTCACCGGTCTGGAGACGCGCGGCGAGGTGCTGCACCTCGAGCCGTCCCTGCCCGACGAGCTCGCCTCTATGAGCTTCCGACTCCATTACCGCCACCATCACGGCCTAGAGGTCTATGTCGACCATGACCGGGTCATCATCAGCGGGCGGGCCCACCCCGCGCCACCGTTGACGGTGCGGGTCCGCGGCGAGGACCACCGCCTCGACCCGAGCGGTGCCGTCGAGGTGCCGCTCACGTCTCGTTGAGGCAGTTTGGTCACAGGTCGTGCTCGGCCAGCTCGGCCAACGTGGCCGTGACCAGCCAAGCAGGGGTCAGGTCCCTGGCCGACATCAGACGCAGCTCGAGCGGGATGAGCACGTCGCGCTGCAGCGACCGGAGCCGCTCCTCACCCACGTTCTGACCGACCAGCTCGCGCGCCACGAAGGCGCGGGCAACGCGCCAGTCGAGGGCTTCCATCTCCTCCGGCACGGGGTCGGCCGCCAGCTCGGCCACGCGGCTCGCCGAGCCGTGTGCCACCGCGTTGATCCACATCCATGGTGCGACCTGGCCGCTTTCACCACGCGACCGGAGCCGCTCGAGGTAGCGACCCCCGAGAAAGGCCTCGACCTCATCGGCCAGCCCCGAGCCGACCTTCGGTGCGGCCCAGCGAAGGAAGGACATCCAGCTTCGCACCGTCCTGCTCCCTCCTGAGGCGCCCTGTGACTGGCACCAGCACATCGCGCAGGCTGACCCCGCCACCACGGGCAGATGCCCCGACGCTGATGGGGCCAACGTCCTCCGTGCACGGGACGGACGGCACGGGGCACACAGCGAGAGGCGGGAGGGTCCACCGCCGCTCAGGCAGCGGGCCGAGACATCGATTCCAGCCCGTCCGCGGTTCGCGAAACAGGGCCGAAGGTCACTTGCCGGCGTTCTTCAGCGCGGCACCGGTCGGCGGTCGGTCAGCCGAACCACGGCGTGGCACCCTGGATGGCGGCTGTCCGCCGTGACCGGCCAGGGATCTCTCGACTCGTCGCAGTGTGGGACACCAGGGTGCGACCCTGCGGTTCAACCGTAAGGCTGCCTCCCAGCCGGCCGACCAGGTCCTGAAATCGGGCCGTGACGGCTGCGACCGCTGGTTCGGCGTTCTGGGCCCCACGGACGTCGACGACGATCGTGCGCGCACCGGCCTCGACGAGCCGGCACAGCTCTATGGACAGGTCCATCGCCGTCGTGTCATCTGCGAGCCCACGAAGCACGACGGTGGCGTGCGGACCCTGACGTCGGGTGTTGATCAACATGGCCGTCGCCTCATCCCTGAAAGTGCCCCGTTCCATCAGACAACCGGGACGGGGCGATCGGGACCAGAGCACAAGGACCCGAGTGGACACGGCACCTCCCCGCAACGGCCGCAAGTCGGGACGGATGGCCCTACCCCGCGCTAGCCGGTGGCGATGCCATGGAGGCGTGGGTTCCTACGTCATGAGGAGGATGACATGGGTGCTGTGTCTAGGCGCGAAACGACGTCGTCACCGCTGGCCGACTTGATGAACTGGATCGAGTCGGGGTGGCCGAACATCGGCGGGTGGCCGGGCGAGACCAGTCAAGCGATCCGGATCGAGGACCGGCTCGAGGACGACCGTTACGTCGTCCGCGCCGAGCTGCCCGGCATCGACCCGGAGAAGGACGTGCAGATCACCATCGCCGACGGTGTGCTCAGCGTCTCCGCGGAGCGCCATGAGCAGGTCAGCGAGAAGGGCAGGTCCGAGTTCCGCTATGGGTCCCTGCTGCGACGCGTGAACCTGCCCAAGGGCGCGCAGGAGGAGTCGGTCGTGGCGCGCTACGAAGACGGGATCCTGGAGATCTCTGTGCCGGTCGCGGTGGACCGGCCAGAGCCGCGGTCCATCCCGGTGTCGCGCGCTCCATCCGGCTGAAGCCCTACGGACACGGGAGGTCGCGGCTGGGGCGCGACCTCCCGCCCGGGCGCACGATCGAGGAGGTGCCAGCCATGGGTGAGAAGGAGCAACACGAGGCGAGCGCCGAAGCACGCCGCCATCTGACGTCCCGGCCTACCGAGTCGGGCAAGCACGAGGACCTGGTCCAGCGGCGACTCGGTGTGGCCTTCTATCGCGAGGTTCACGGTCGGGACCAACAGCCCAGCCAAGCGGACCCAGGAGGAACCATGCACGCAGTCCCGGGCGAGCGCATCATCGTGAGGCGCAGCCACCTCGGCGAACCTGCCAGCGACGGCGAAATCATCGAGGTACGGGGGCCCGATGGGAGTCCCCCGTTCCTGGTCCGGTGGTCCGACACCGGGAACGAGGCACTCGTCTTCCCCGGGTCGGACGCGGAGATCCACCACTGCGGCGACCGCTGAGCGGCAACCAGCGGTGCGCGCGTGGCGACCATCCGGGCCGCTCGGCCGTAGAGTTGGGATCTTCGGCCCTCTCCTACTCCGAACCCCGATGAGCGAGACTGGGCCACATGACGACAGGACAAGCCGACTTCACCGCCGCGGTCGACCTGGGCCGACTGGCTCCGTCGGTGCACAACACCCAGCCCTGGCTCTTCCATGCGGAAGATGACGTTCTCATCCTGCGACGCGACAGCGCCCGGAGCCTTCCAGTGCTCGACCCCACGTTCCGCCAACAGACCATCAGCTGCGGTGCGGCGTTGCACCTGGTCCGGCTTGGACTACGGCTGCAGGGCTTCGATGTCGTCGTGCAGCCCCACCCGGTCCCGGGTGACAGCACGATCCTCGCCGCCGTCCGGGCAGTGCCCGGCGCAGCCGCAACAGCCGAAGAGGTCGTGCTGGAGCACGCCGCGCGGCACCGCCACACGCAGCGAGAACCCTTCGACCCGCAACCCGTGGACGCGGAGACCGTCACCGCCATGCGCGATGCCGCGCAGCAGGAGGGCGCGTGGGTGCGGTTCCTGACCGAGCCCGCCGAGCAGATCGCGCTGACCGTGCTGCTGTCGCACGCGGACGAGGCCGAGGAGGCGGACGAGGCGTATCGCGAGGAGCTTTCCGCGTGGACGCACCGTCCGTCTAGCGAAGGCGACGGCGTTCCACCGCAGGCAGCTCCCCCCGTGCGCGGGCGGGCGAGCAACGTGCGGCTACGGGACTTCAGCGCGCCGGCCGACGATGGCCAGGAGACGCCTCGGGTCACCGAGGACGACCCGGCGCCTCCAGCGGAGCACCCGTTGGTGGTGGTACTGGGGACGGCCGGCGACGGACCTGATGACTGGTTGGTGGCGGGACAAGCCCTCAGCACCCTGCTGTTGCACGCCGCCGTCGACGGCGTGCAGGCATCGCCCCTGGGTCAGGTGCTCGACCAGCCGTGGTCGCGGCGACGGCTGGGTGGCGAGCTGAGGCTCGTGGGCTACCCCCAGATGGTGCTGCGGCTGGGCCACGCCCGGCCCGGCCCGGACACGCCGCGCCGCCCGATGACAGACGTCCTGCGGTAGCTCGGCCCCCATTCCGATCACGCCCGGGTCGCGTTCAGCGTGACGGTACGGCTGCAGGGCTGTGCCCGAGCTCGAGCACGATTTGCGGGTAGGCGCCGGCGCACACCTCACGCCGCACGCGCTCCCGTCGCGTCGGGTCTTCCAACGCCCACGTGAAGAAGCGGACCGCGACCCATTCGGTCGTCGCGGTCAGCAGCAGTCGCTGTAGCGCCTGCCCTGCGCTCAGCCAGTCCACCGGCCTGTCCGAGACCGTGGTGAGCACCTCTATGCGCGCGGCCACGGCCGTGTCGCCGACCCAGGGCGCCCGCAGCCCTTGGGGCCGAGCCGGGTCGCGATCGGAAGAGTCCTCCGCAGCCGACAACTGCTCGTCGAGTGCCGCCAGTCGCGGCCCGACGGGCACGGAGAGCAGGGCAGCACCCTCCGCCG
>JBOGDY010000002.1:0-34367 GCA_050742955.1 Actinomycetes bacterium
ACCGCGATCGCCTCGCAGCATCCGGCATAGCCCTCCGGCGGGACGGACAGCAGCATCGCGCGGCACCGCTGCACGACGTCCGGGCGCGACGCGGCGAAGTCGGCCGTGAACCACCTCGTGACGACGGTGTCGACGACCGCTGCCATGCCGCTGGCACGCACGGTCGCCGCGCGGTCGTGCCAGGCTGCCGCCGGGGGAAGGTAGGCCGACGTGCAGCACAGCGCGAGCCGCTCGACCCGGGCCGGCTCGTGCGCGGCCATCCACATTCCGACCATGCCGCCGAGGGACAGGCCGCAGAACGAGAAGCGACGGACGTGCAGCGAGTCGAGCAGCGCCAGGACGTCGCCGGCCAGGTCCGCCACCGAGTAGGGGCCCGGAGGCACGTCGACCGGGTCGTGTCCCCGGTGAGCGACGCGCACCACACGGAGGCGCTCCGAGAGGGCCGGGAGCTGCGGGTCCCACATCTCCAGCTGGGTGCCCACGGACGTGGCGAGGACGAGGGCAGGCGCGTCGTCGGGCCCGTGCACGTCGTGGCGCAGCGTCGCGCTCACACCTGCCGCGCCCTTCGCTGGATGTCGTCGTGCACGGCGAGGGCACGGTCGACGAAGGCCGGTGCCGAGCCGACGTCGAGAGGCGCTCCGGCCAGCAGCTCGTCGACGTGGGCGCGCATGCGCTCCGTGTCGATCTCGAGTCCGTCGAGGGCCGCCCGGGTGTGCCGAGCCACTCCCCCGAGCAGGCGTAGCAGCTCGGTCACCGTCGCCCACTCGGCCTGCCACCGGCCGGTCGAGCGCTGCAGCTCCTGCGGCATGCCGCCGAGGACGGTCGCCACGAGCCCCGGCACCCGGTGTGCGGCCGCCAGGGCGAGGACGGCGGGCGCCGGGTTCCGCTTGTGCGGCATGGTCGAGGACCCGCCTGTGGCCGCGAGCCGCACCTCACCGATCTCGGTGGACGACAACAGAACGAGGTCTTGGGCGACGCTCGCCAGTGCACCGCACAGGACGCCGATCGCACCCGCGAGCTCGGCGACGCGGCCGCGGGCGGTGTGCCAGGGCACGGTCGGCTGGACGAGCTCCAGCTCGCGGGCCAGCTCGGCCACCAGGGTCGGGCCCTTGTCCCCGACGCCCGCCAGGCTTCCGACGGCGCCACCGAGCTGCACCGCGAGGCCCTCGCGCGTGAGCAGCCCGAGCGCACCGAGAGCGTCATCCACCGCGGCCACTCCCGACGCGCAGGCCGCGCCGAACGTGGTCACCGCCCCCTGCTGCAGCAAGGTGCGGCCGACCTGCGGGGTGTCGCGGTGGGCCCGGGCGAGCTCGGCGAGCAGCCGGGAGACCGGGACCAGGTCGGCGGCCGTGGCGGCGACCGCGCGTCTCGCGATGAGCGAGGTGGCGGTGTCGAGAACGTCCTGGCTGGTCGCGGGGACGTGGACGTGGGGGGCGACCTCGGGCCCGACCCGTGCGCGGAGCTGCTCGACCAGGGCCACGACGGGCGTCGCGTCGCAGTCCCACCCGGAGGCGACCGCATCGGCGTCGATGTCCTCGGCGCGGCACGCGGTGGTGATCCTGGCGGCAGCCGCCGCGGGGACCAGCCCGACGCGGTCGCCGGCCCGGGCGAGAGCGGCCTCGACGTCGAGCATCGCCTGCAGCCACGCCCTGTCGGAGGTCGCCTCATCCACCGCGTCGCTGCTGAACACGCGGGCGAACGGCCGGTGCTCAGACGTCGAAGAAGACAGTCTCGGCCTCCCCTTGGAGATGGATGTCGAACCGGTAGCCGTCGTCGACGGGGCGAGCGACCAGCGTGCCACGCCGGTGCTGCTCGACCCCGGACAGCACCGGGTCGGCCGCGTTGGCCGCGTCCTCGTCGGCGAAGTAGATGCGGGTCACGACGCGGTCGAGCAGGCCCCGGGCGAACACCGAGACGTCCACGTGTGGGGCCTGGGTCACACCGTCCGGCGAGGTGATCGGGCCGGGCTTGAGGGTCCGGACACCCCACGTGCCGGCGCCGTCGGTCGCCGACCGGCCGAAGGCACGGAACTCCTCCGGGTCATCGAAGCCACCTGTGGGGTCTGCCTGCCACGTCTCCACCAGGGCGTCGGCGACGGGCTCACCGGCGCCGTCGTACACGTGTCCGCGCAGCCACACCGAGCCGGGCGTTCCCGTGGGGACGACCTCGGGACCGTCGGACCAGGCCAGCGCCTTGTGCAGGAAGGGGCCGATCGTCTGCGACGGGGTCAGGGGCAACTTGGTCATTCCTCGCGCTCCGGGTCGTCGAACGGCGTCGCCGCCGACCCGCGCAGCACCAGGTCGAAGACGAAGGCGAGTGCCCACTGGGGCCGGGTGGTCTCCATATCGAACCGGCTGACGAGCCGGGATCGGGCTGCTTCCGGGACCGAGTTGAAGATCGGGTCATGGGCGAACAGCGGGTCGTCGGGGAAGTACATCTGGGTCACGAGCCGCTGCGTGAAGGCGCGTCCGAACAGGGAGAAGTGGATGTGGGCCGGGCGCCACGCATTGTCGTGGTTCTTCCAGGGGTAGGCGCCGGGCTTGATGGTGGTGAACTCGTAACGGCCCAGGTCGTCGGTCATCGCGCGGCCGACGCCGGTGAAGTTCGGGTCCAGGGGCGAGGGCCACTGGTCCACCACATGCCGGTAGCGGCCGCCGGCGTTGGCCTGCCAGACCTCCACCAGGGTGTCCGGCACCGCGCGGCCGTCGGAGTCCAGCACCCGACCGCGCACGATGATGCGCTGACCGATCGCCTCCCCCGAGTGCTGCCGGGTGAGGTCGCTGTCACCCGCCTGGACGCGGTCGGCGCCGAGCACCGGCCCGGTCAGCTCGGTCAGCCGGTGCGGCAGCAGCACCGGGGGCTGGGCGGGTGCGCGCAGCCGGGTGGAGCGGTAGGCCGGCGACACGAGCGGAGGGTGCACCCCCACCGGCCGCTCGTACGGCGTCAGCAACGGGCGCCCCGGTCACGGTCCGGATGAACAGCCACGACACGTCCTCCCAACGACGTTCGATGTGCCTGCCAACTGCGGTCAAAAGGTTATGCCTTTCCCCAGACAGCCGCCCATGGCCGAGCTCTGCACGCCGCGGTTCCACAACCCGGACAAGGCAGGACGTGAACCTCGGAGCCTAGGGTATTATCATTAGACCATTCCAGGGACGTGCTCGAGAGGAACCGATAGTGCCCAAGGTCACCTTTGTCGACCGCGACGGGTCCCAGCGCACCATCGACGCGACGGTCGGCGACTCGGTCATGGCAACGGCCGTCAGGAACGGTGTTCCCGGCATCGTCGGCGAGTGCGGGGGCAACTGCTCCTGCGCCACGTGCCACGTCTACGTCGACGAGGACTTCCTGACGCTGGTCGGTCCTCCGGGCGACCTCGAGGACGACATGCTGGACCTCGCGGCGTCGGACCGCCGCCCGTCGAGCCGCTTGTCTTGCCAGATAGAGGTCACCGACGAGCTGGATGGCCTGAGCGTCGACACTCCCGAGGAACAGCCGTGAACGGCGGAGCGCTCATCATCGGCGCGAGTCAGGCCGGTGTTCAGCTCGCCGTCTCGCTACGCGACAAGGGGTACGACGAGCCCATCACTCTGATCGGCGCGGAGTCGCAGCCGCCGTACCAGCGTCCTCCCCTGTCCAAGGCGTTCCTGAGCGGGAGCGCTGACATCACGACCCTCCAGCTGCGCACGAAGGCGTTCTACGCCGCGCAGCGGATCGACCTTGCGCCGGCCGAACGCGTCACCAACCTCCGCCTCTCGGACTCCGGTCCGCGCGGCTCCGGCACGGCCCTGACCGACCAGGGCCGAACACTGGAGTTCGATCGGCTGGCCCTCACCGTGGGGGCGCGGCCCAGGCGCCTCGACGTGCCCGGCTGCGACCTCGAGGGCGTCTGCTACCTGCGTGCCGTCGATGACGCAGTCCGGCTCCGGTCCCACCTCACGAGGGCTCGTGACGTCGTCGTCATCGGCGGCGGCTTCATCGGGCTCGAGGCCGCCGCGGTCGCCCGTTCGGAAGACAAGAACGTCATCGTGGTGGAGGCAGCGGATCGGCTGATCTCCCGCTCGGTGGCCCCGGTGGTCTCGGAGTTCTACCGGCAGGCTCACATCCGGCGCGGGACCCAGGTGCGCCTCGGCGCCGAGGTCGCCGGGATCCGCGGTGCGCGTGGTCACGTGACCGGCGTCCGGCTCGAGGACGGCACCGTCCTGCCCGCCGACGTGGTCGTCGTGGGGGTCGGCATCACCCCGCGGACCGAGCTCGCCGAACAGCTCGGCCTCCACTGTGATGGTGGGATCGTCGTCGACGAGTTCGCTCGCACCAGCGAGCAGTCGGTCGTGGCAGCAGGTGACTGCACCGTGCTGCCCAACCCGCAGAGCGGCGAAGGGATGGTGCGTCTGGAGTCGGTGCCCAACGCTGTCAGCCAGGCGAGGGTGGCAGCAGCGACTCTCGCCGGGAGTCCGCAGCCCTACACGGACGTACCGTGGAACTGGTCCGATCAGTACGACCTCAAGCTGCAGATCGCAGGCGCGACGAACGGGTTCGACGAGCACCTGGTGCGGGGCGATCCCGACAGCGAGCGGTTCTCGGTCATGTACTACCGCCAGGGAGAGCTGCAGGCGATCAACGCGGTCAACATGGCACCTGACTACCTGGCGGCACGCAAGGCGCTCGCCAGCGGGACGCCACTCCCGGCGGACAGAGCCGTCGTCCCCGGCCTGTCGCTCAAGGACCTGCTCCTGGAGGGCGCCGCGGCGCGGTGAGGTCGCGGCCGGGCGTTCCCCCTCGGCATCAGACCACGGCCGACTCGGTCGACTCCGGCGCGAACAGCTCGTCGGGACGCAGCCGGCGTTCCGACAGGCCCTGTTCGTGGTGGTAGCGCAGGAAGGTCGCGAGCGCGTCGCGGTTGGGCTCGAGCCCGTAGGACCAGTAGTCGGCTCCGAGCAGCTGCTCGGCCTCTTCCACGTGCTGGTTGAGCCACGGGAGCATGAACCGCAACGCGGACGAGTCGTAGAGGCGGTCCCGCGCATCCTCTTTGGCCAGACGAAAGGCCTTGTAGAGCGACTGGGCGACCCAGGGGTATCGCTCATAGACGTCTCGTCTGATCACGACCACGTGCATGATGGGGAAGATCCTCGTCGCCGCGTAGTAGGCCTGCTCCGCCGCGATCACGTCGCCGAACAGCCGCCGCACCCGAGGATCTCGCACGACGAATGGTCGAGGGATGCGTGGCGTGACCAGCGCATCGATCTCTCCCTCGGCCAGCATCGCCGACAGGGTCCGGTCTTCGGGGATGGTCTCGACGCGGATGCTCCCGGGCAGGTCCAGCGAGGCCTTCTCGACGCGACCGGGCTGCTCCTGACCCCCGGTGAGGTGGGTCATCGAGTCCACGGCAACCCGGTGCTGGTCGGCCAGGATCCCGCGGACCCAGACACCAGCGGTGACCTGGAACTCGGGTGTCCCGACGCGCCGGCCGCGTAGGTCCCCGGGCGCCGTGATGCCCGCGTCCGCGTTGACGTAGATGGACCCGTGCCGAAAGCTCCGCGACGTGAACACCGGAAGCGCGACGAACGGCGACGTGGCGCTCTGCATCGAGATGACGTAGGAGGACAGCGACATCTCGGCGACCTCGAACTCCTGGTGCCGCATCATCCGGAAGAACGTCTCCTCGACAGGCAGGCGCAGGTAGACCAGCTCGATGCCGTCGGCACGGACGCTGCCCTCCTCGAGGGCCCTCGTGCGGTCGTAGTCGCCACAGGCGAGCGTCAACGTCAGCCTCGACACGCTATCTCCCCGCGGCCGCCAGCTGCGCGTCGAGTCGCGGATAGACGCGCCGCGTGTTCAGCTCGAACATCTTCGCCCTGGCCTCGTCAGGCAGCCCGAGGTTGTCGACGTAGCGCTTCGTGTCGTCCCAGTGGTGCCCGGTCTCCGGGTCGATACCCCGAACGGCGCCGAACATCTCCGACGCGAAGAGGACGTTGTCGACGTCTATGACCCGGTGCAACAGGTCGATCCCCGCCTGGTGGTAGACGCACGTGTCGAAGAACACGTTCTTCATGACGTGGTCAGCGAGCGGCGGCCGGCCGAGCCGGTCGGCGAGCCCGCGAAAGCGACCCCAGTGGTAGGGAACCGCGCCGCCGCCGTGGGGGATCACGAAGCGCAGGGTAGGGAACGCGCTGAACAGGTCCCCCTGTACCAGCTGCATGAAGGCCGTGGTGTCGGCGTTCAGGTAGTGCGAGCCGAGGGCGTGAAAGTTCGGGTTGCACGAGGCGGAGACGTGGATCATGGCGGGGACGTCCAGCGAGACCATCGCCTCGTAGAGGGGGAACCAGTACTCGTCGGTCAGCGGCTTGGACGTCCAGTAGCCACCGGAGGGATCAGGGTTCACGTTGCACCCGACGAATCCCAGCTCCTCGACGCACCGCCGTAGCTCGGTGATGGAGTCGTCCAGCGACCCCCCGGGAGTCTGCGGCAGCTGGCAGGCAGCCGCGAAGTGCTGCGGATACAGGTCGACCACGCGGCGGACCAGGTCGTTGGACACCCGGGCCCAGGCCCGCGCCGTGGCTGCATCGGGCACATGGTGCTCCATTCCCGATGCCTTCGGGGAAAAGATCATCATGTCGCCGCCGCGCTCCCGCAGCATCTTCAGCTGAGTGCTCTCGATGCTCTCGCGGATCGCGTCGTCGCTGATGTCGGCCGGCTCCGGCTCCGGCAGGCCGGGATCGGCGAGGCGGGCGTGCTGGGCGTCACGAAAGTCCTGGTGCGCGCCCGGCGACGTCGTGTAGTGGCCGTGACAGTCGATGATCACCGGTGACCAACCCTCGCTTCTGGACGCCGATGCGCGCGGCGGCTCAGTCGTCCGTCTCCTGGTCGATGTACTTCAGCCCCTTGCGCGCGAGCCGCCGCCGCATGTCCTGGACGTCGAGGCTGAGCTCCCCCGCCCGGTAGCGTGCACGCGAGACCGTCTCCCTCTCCTCGCGCGCCGTCGATGCGGCCAGCACCTCGTCAGCCGTACGGCGCGGGACCACGACCACGCCATCGTCGTCGGCGACGATCACATCACCCGGCCGCACCAGCTCGCCCGCGCACACAAGGGGCGTGTTGACACTGCCGAGCGTCTCCTTGACCGTTCCGGTCGCGGACACGCTGCGCGACCAGACCGGGAAGCCCATCCGAGCCAGCTCGGCCACGTCACGGCACCCGGCGTCGATGACGAGTCCCCGCACACCTCTTGCCTGCACCGCGGTGGCGAGCAGCTCACCGAAGTAGCCGGCGTCGGAGGGTGACGTGGGCGCCACGACGAGGACGTCGCCATCCTGGCACTGCTCGACGGCGACGTGGATCATCCAGTTGTCAGCAGGGGGCACGCTGACGGTCACCGCGGTCCCGCTGATGTGCGCGCCCGGGTAGACCGGTCGGATGCGGGCCTCCAGCAGTCCCGTTCGGCCCTGTGCCTCGTGGATGGTCGCGACACCGAACGCGGCGAACGCGTCGACGGTCGACCTGTCAGCGCGGCGGACGTTCCGTACGACGACGCCCATCTCGCTCCCTTCGCATGATCGTCTGGCTGGGTCCCGCCCGGTGCCTCACTTCCACGGCAGCAGGGACACGTGGATGACGTCGTCGTCACCCTCGCCGCCGACCGACCTGATGGCATGGTCCACGTCGTTGAGACCGAACGTGTGCGTGGTCAGCCGATCCAGCGGAAACCGATCGGAAGCAAGCTGCGCGAGCGCGAGCTCGCAGGCGCGGTAGCTGTGACCGCGCGCGCTCTTGATGGTGATGGCCTTCTCGGTCACCTTCTTCACCGGGAAGTCGGGGAAGGTCGCCATCTCGCCCTGGATGAGCAGGGTGCCCGCCCTTCGCTTCAGCGCGTCGACGCCGAGCAGGACGGGTGCGACACCAGCGCCGGCGGTGCAGTCGAGGACGACGTCGACGCCCTTGCCGCCGGTGACGTCCATGATGCGCTCGAGGGCGTCCTCCTGCTGGACGTCGATGACATGGTCGGCCCCTAACGTCTTCGCCAGCTCCAGCCGCGCTGCGTCCCGGGTCGTGCCCGTCATCACGATGAGCGAGGCACCCGCCTGCCTGCACGCGACGGTCTGCGAGAGTCCCTGCTGGCCCGGCCCCTGGATCAGGACGGTGGAGTCATAGCCGACCCCGGCGTCGAACAGTGCCCACTCGATGCCGTTGGACATCGGTGTCACGATCCCGGCCAGCTCGGCCGACACGCCTGCCGGCACCCTGTGCAGCACGGCGTTCCACGGGAGGTACATGTAGCCGGCGAACCCGCCCCACAGATGGAACGGCTTCTCGGCCGAGGTGTAGCCGTAGCGGCGGGCGTCCGGGTTCGTCCGCCAGTCGGTGGCTTCGCAGTGGCGGTACTCCCCCAGGTGGCACCACGCGCACCGCCGGCACGGGACGTAGTGCTCGACGAAGACGCGGTCGCCCTCAACCACGCCTTGACGCTCGCTGAAGGTGCGGCCTGCCCTGGCGATGACGCCGACGTTCTCGTGGCCCATGATGACCGGGTCCTGCACAACCGGTTCGGCATACATCTTGACGTCGGTGCCGCAGATGCCCGCCACCTCGACCTTCAGCAGGGCGGCGTCGTCGGGGACGTCCGGCATCGGGTACTCGCGGAACTCGGTGGTGCCCGGGCCCGTCCTCACAGCCGCCAGAACCTGCTCTCCCATGAACGGTCCTCCCTCGACTGCGGGCACGACGTCCAGGGTAGCGTATGGTCTGATGGTCCTACCACGATCGGGTCACCCGAGGGAGCTGAGCCAGGGCAGATGGCGACGCAGCGACTGACCGCCGTGACCCGGACGCAGGGGAACAACGAGGCCCTGAAGGACGGCCGCGTCACACCCCAGGGCTTCAGCCTCGACTTCCACGAGGTCCCGGTCCTCGTCCATGCGTTTCGCCGGATGGTGCGCGAGCTTGAGTACGACGTCTGCGAGATGGCGATCACCACCTACATGTGCGCCAAGGCCCACGGCCGGCGCTTCACTGCGCTGCCCGTCTTCCTGGTGCGCGGGTTCCATCACGGTGCCATCGTGCACAACCCCGCGGCAGGCATCCAGCACCCGACCGACCTCGAGGGCCGCCGGGTCGGCGTCAACCGCGGCTACACCGTGACCACCGGCCTGTGGGCGAGGAGCATCCTGCAGGACGAGTACGACGTCGACCTGGCCCGCGTGACGTGGGTGCCCTCCGGCGACGAGCACGTGGCCGAGTACCGACCGCCGGCCAACGTGGTCCCGATGGAGCCGGGAGGCAGCCTCGAGACGATGGTGGCGTCTGGGGAGCTGGCCGCCGCTGTCGGCATCGAGGCCGACCGTCCCGGCGTCGCGCCACTGATCCCGGACGCGGCGCAGGCAGGGTTCGAGGCGCTGCGGCGGCGCGGCCTCTACCCGATCAACCACCTCGTGGTCGTCAGGGACGAGGTGCTCGAGGCCCATCCCGGGGTGGCGGCCGCGGTCTTCGATGCGTTCGCCGCCGCCAAGCGGCTCTACGTCCAACGCCTTCGCAACGACGCGATCGATGCTCCGGGGACGACCGACCTCATGTACAAGCGCGTCATGGAGACCACCGGCAGCGACCCGTTGCCCTACGGCATCGCGCCCAACCGGGCGATGATCGAACAGCTCATCGACCACGCGATGCGCCAGCGGATCCTCGACCGTCCGCCGACGGTGGAGGATCTGTTCCACAAGAGCACGCACGACTTGACCGGGTGAGGATGCAGACCATGCAGATCGCGATCGCAGCCGACCACAACGGCATCTCGATGAAGGCACACCTCATCGAGCGGCTGACCGCCCAGGGTCACGAGGTCGACGACCGCGGTGCGCACGACACACAGGTCGTGGACTACCCACCGCTGTGCGCCGACATCGGCCGAGAGGTCGTGGAGGGCCACGCCGAGCGAGGCATCGTGATCGGCGGCACCGGCGGAGGCGAAGCCATCGCCTGCAACAAGATCCGCGGAGTCCGCGCCGGGCTGTGCCACTCGGTGTTCCTCGCGGAGATCTCGAGCGCGCACAACGCAACCAACGTCCTCGTGATGGGTGCGAAGGTGGTGACCCCGGACGACGCCGAGAAGATCGTCGGCACGTGGCTGACCACGCCGTTCAAGGGTGAACGACACCAGCGGCGCCTGGAGCAGATCGCAGCACTGGAGCGCGGCGAACCGATCGCCTGAGGGCCTCGCCGGGGAGCCCGGTCAGACCGCGTCGAGAAACTGCAGCACCCTGGCCGGTGCGCTGTCCTCGGTCTGCTCGCTGACAGGAACATCCCAGTACTCCGCGCGAGCCAGGCACTCCTCGAGGTAGCGGGCCGCCGAGGTCGCGTGGGACTCGTCCTGACCCGGGACGACGAGTGCGGGGATGTCGAGCCGCATCAGGTCCTCCGGCTCCGCTCCGGGGGCCGTGTCGCGGTCGAAGAGGAGCCGAGCGAGGCCCGTCACGATGACGGCGTAGTGGTCGGGCTCCTGCCGGGCGTAGGCCTCGGCGAAGTCCGGGTCACGTCGGATCACTGTGACCCACGGGCCGACCCTGGGGTCCTGGGTGAAGCTGTGGTCGTCGCTGTTGGCCAACGCCACGACCTGCTTCAAGCCGTTCTCGGCGACGTAGGCAAGATGCCGCCCCAGCCGAGCGTGCTGCGTGATGCGGTACCTCGCGCCGCCGGCGGGCGAGTACAGCACCATGCTCGACACCGTTTCGGGATGCGACACGGCGAACCGCGCGACGATGGAGCAGCCCACACATCCCCCCATCAGGTGTGCCCGTTCGATGCCCAGGTGCTCGAGCAGTCCCCGGCCCTGAGCGGCGTAGTCACTCCAGCCGATGCGTTCCACCCGGCCCCCCGACTGCCCCGACTCGCGCTTGTCGAAGGTGATGCAGGTATATCTGGCGGTGAGGTGGTCGAGCAGGTTGAGACGGCGGTAGATGCCCTGCGACGTCCAGTTGTCCAGGGTCGCGTTGAACCCGCCGGGGGCGAACATCAGCAGCGGCGGGCCCGAGCCGGCCACCTCGTAACGTGTGCTGATCCCGTCGATGACGGCACTGGGCACGACGCCTCTCCGTTCGGTCAGGCCTTGCGGGTGCCACCCTTGATCTGGCGCGCGGCGCGGACGTCCTCGGCGTAGGCCGTGATGGCGTCGTAGCTGATCTGCGCCACGTTGGCGTAGGTCTCCGGCGGGTCGTCCAGCGCCGACGCCGCATAGCCTATGGCAGCGTTCGCCATGCGCATCCGACCGTCGAGCCAGGGCCCCCCGCCGAACCCTCCGAGAACCGGGATGGAAACGGCGCGGGCCACCGCCGCACCGACCACCGGTCCTGAGTTGGTGAAGTTGAGCAGCGAAGCCCCGGCCTCTTCCAACCGCTTGGCTTCGACGACCATCTCGTCGAGCATCTCCACCGGCACCTCGGAGTCCGTGCCCGGGTGCGCGCTGTAGGTGACGCCGTAGCGCAGCGCGGTCTGCGGCGTGATCCCGAACTGGGCGAACACCGGGATGCCTGCTCGGCTGACGGCCGTGACCGCGTCGAGGTGGTCGGAAGCCCCGTCGAGCTTCACCAGGTCCACCCCGGCCTCCTTGACGAGACGGACGGCGGCTCGCACGGCGCTGCCGGGTCCCTCCTGGAGGGGGCCGAACGGGAAGTCGGCGCTGACGAGCGCCCGGCTCACCCCCCGGCGGACCGCCTGGGAGACGACGACCATCTGGTCCATCGTCACCTCGAGAGGATTCGCGTGCCCCCAGAGGTTGACGCCGACCGTGTCGCCGACCGAGATGATGTCGACTCCGACCTTGTCGACGATCCGCGCCATCTGGTAGTCCCAGACGACCACACCGACCACCTTGCGCCCGTCGCGCTTCATCGCCTGAAGCGCCGGCAGCGTGACCTTCCCGTCCATCTCCTACGTCCCGCCTCTAGGCCCGCAGCGCAGTGAGCACCTCGGACACGTCACGTTCGTCGTGCGTAACGATGAGGACCCGGGCATGGGGCCGCAGCGCCGCCACCGCGGCATTGGTGTCGTAGCCGTCGGCGAGCACCAGGCCGGCCGTCATGATGCCCCGCAGCGTGCAGGCATCGCCGATGGCCGAGGCCGTCGCGGCGCCGTCGTTGGCGGTGGCGACCATGACGGCCACGTCGGCGTCGGTGAGCTGCTCACTCAGTCGCGACTCCTCACCGTCGGCGGTTGACCGCAGCACGACGTCGCCGAGGCCGCCGTTGCTCTCGGCCGAAGCCGCCGGCGACGTGCACGTGAAGAACCTCGCGCTGGCCCACTCCTGCGCGGCCACCCGTCGCACGACGGGCTCCGCCCCCTCGTCCAGAGCCACGACCCGGGTTGCGCGCGACGACGCGATCGGGGCGTTGATCCTGAAGCGCGACTCCGCCGCGGTGGAGGCCCGGGCACAGCTGTTGAGGAGTATCTGCTGCATGGGCTTGCTCACACCGAGGACTGGGGAACGCCGGGCCGTGCGGTCACGGCGTCACGGCTCGCCTCGAGGAACGACTCCTCCTTGGGCAGCACGATCGCAGCGGAGCGGACCCTGTGGTGCTCAGGGTCAACCCCGGGGGGAGTCACGCCCTCGTCGCGCAGCGCGAGGGCCGCCTTGCGCAGCTTCTGGCGCGCCTTGATGATGCCGCTGTCTGCGGGGACCAACCGCTCCTTGGTGCGGTCGACGATCGGCCCCATGCTCTCCTGCAGGGACGCGTCCTGCATCGCGATACCGCGAACACCCGAGTAGTGCTCGCTGAGCTTCTGCGCCTCCCGGTCCATCAGGTAGTCGTTGTCCTTGTTCTGGACCGGCCGGTAGGTGCCCGGGATGTTCTCGCTGTGCACCCCGAACCCGGCTCTCATGTTCGCCACCTCCTGCTCGGTGAGCGCTCGGACGGGGTGGTAGTCGAACGTGTAGACCCAGCAGTTCTCGTCGTCGATCGGGACCCACAAGTGCCCATGGACCGGATGGTCCCCACGCGGGGGGACCAGCGTGAAGCTCGGCATGACCCACGGCGTGATCCGCCAGTAGTACTGGCCCTCCTCGGCGTTGCGTCGGGCACCTACGAACAGTCCGCCGTCGGAGTCAACGACCTCGAAGAACGGCTTGAGGTCGGACATGTTGTACTCGTTGCCCCTGGAGCCCTTGAACAATGGGTCGCTGGACAGGGCACCCGAGTGCAGCCACGAGACGTGGCTCGAGTCGATGCCACCCTCCAGCGCCTGCAGCCAGTTGCTCTCCTGCCAGCGCTTGGACGTGTAGGTCTGCTCGGGCGGCACCTGGGCGAACTCGAACTCCGGAAGCGGCGGCTTCCTCGCCGGGTCGCCGAGGTAGGTCCACAGGATGTCGCCGACCTTGACCAGCGGGTAGGACGTCAGCTTGACGTTCGCGCAGAAGCTGCTGTTCTCCGGCTCGGACGGGACCTCGAGGCACTGCCCCGTGACGTCGTACTTCCACCCGTGGTAGACGCAGCGCAGGCCGCCTTCCTCGTTGCGGCCGAACCAGAGGGAGACTCCACGGTGGGCGCAGAACTCGTCGATGAGGCCGTACCGACCGTTGCTGTCGCGGAACGCGACCAGGCGCTCGGAAAGGATCTTGACTCGCACCGGCGGACAGTCGTCATCCGGCAGCTCCTCGGCCAGGAGGGCAGGCTGCCAGTACTGGCGAAAGAGGTCGCCCATCGGCGTCCCGGGACCGGTCTCCGTCAACAGCTCGTTGAGCTCTTGCTTGAGCATCGTGCTTCTTTCCTCCCGCGTCCTGACCAGAGAGTGGAGAGTGGCGACCTTCCTCGATCCGGCTGACAGGCATCCCGCGCCCGGCACGCCCATCGGATGTGTGTGCCCGCTGAAGTGCTAACCATAATACCATTGGCCGGCGCGAACAACGGGCAACCGAGGTGCGGTCACGGACGCCCGCGGCCCCGGCCGATCGGGCCCGCCTTGCGGCCCGGCGGTAGAAGGGTTATACCATTTCCCGAGGGCGGTACCGCAGAGAGGATGGCCACACAGGGTGAGGCCTGGGTGAGCGGTCGTCACCCTGCCGAGACGGTCCCGGTTGCTCGATCTGCGGTCCGTCGTCGGACCGACGACCCCGACCGATGAGAAGAGGAGACCCATGGGCAAGAGCGGACGCGTCTTCGTACGAGGCCTGACCTCCGAGACCTACGGCCTCGGCGAGTTCCGACGCCAACAGCTCGAAGCGCCGCGGGTTCGCGACGACTCCGTGGTGGTCGACGACGCGAAGGTCGGCCACTCCGGCGACAGTGCCCAGTCACGCACCTGGTGGCGGATCGGCCCGGGTGATGACGACTTCCTCACCCAGACTCTGCAGGTGCACTTCGTGGAGCTGCCACCGCGATCGGCCAACCACGGCCACGGCCACCAGAACGAGGCCGCGTTCTACATCCTCGAGGGTGCGGGCTACGAGATCCACGACGACCAACGCTACGACTGGGAGAAGGACGACCTGGTCATCGTGCACACCGACTCGGTGCACCGGCACTTCAACCCGTACGACGAGAAGGCCGTCGCCCTGGTCATGAAGGCCAAGTGCACCTGGATGTTCATGGGCCTGATCCAGCAGGGCCGCAGCGGACCGGTCGAACGTGAGACCGAGTTCGGCCCACGGGAGGACTGGTCGGCCATCTGGACGCCCAGCGTCGGCGAGCGGAAGAAGGTCGTCAAGCCCGCCGACACGACCTGGGAGAGCACCCCGCTCGGGCGGGTCCGGGTCCTGTCCAGCCCCGACCGTGACGACGTCCGCGTCTTCAGCGTCGACGTGTTCGAGCTGGAGATCCCGGCCGGGAGCCGGTCCGGCAAGCACTGGAAGATGGCCGACGAGGTGCTCTACGCGGTCGACGGCGAGGGCTACTCGCTGCACTGGGAGGTCGAGGCGGAGATCGCCGAGAAGTACTACGCGCGCGTCGCCAAGGAGCCCACGCGCCACGAGTTCAAGAAGGGCGACACCATCTACGTGCCGCAGAACACGGTGGCCCAGCACTTCGCCGCCGACGGTTCGCCGGTCCGGCTGCTCTCGGCGCAGAACCGTGTCTTCAAGCACCTCGGCTACGACACGGTCCACTACGTCGAGCCGGCCCCGGACACCGCTGCCGGCACGCTGACGGCCGCGAACGCCTGAGAGAGGACGCCCTCGCTGCCCCGCCTCAGCCGCCCTCCGCGCGACGTCCTCGCCGCTGCGGGGGGCGCCTGCGTCTTCTCCTTCTCCCTCGGCATGGCATCCGTGGCGATGCCCCTGCTGGCGTTGCGCAGTGGCTACTCGGGCATAGACGTCGGGCTGCTCACCGCGGCCTCCGCCCTCGCGCAGATGGCGACCCGCCTCGTGCTGGGCCGAGCGATGCGACTCGTGGGCGACTGGGTTCTGGTGGTGGTGGCGGCTGCACTCCTGACCGGCTCCAACGGCCTGCTCGCCACTACCGCCGCAGTGGTGCCGTTCACCGTGGCGGCGATCCTCCAGGGTGTGGCGCGTGCCTGCTTCTGGACCGGGAGCCAGACGCATGTCGTGCGCGGGGAGGGCACCGCGGTGAGCGCCCTCGCCCAGGTCAACTTCATCTCCAGCATCGGCCTGCTGGCCGGACCGGCGGTCGCGGGACTGCTGGCCGAGGCGTCCGTCCAGGTGGCGCTGTCGGTGGCCGCCGTCGCCTCGCTGGTCGCCGTCGCCCCGGCGCTGCTGCTCGACCGGCTCCCGCCGTTCCAGCCTCCGGCGGAGCGGCCTCCGGGCATGCTCTGGCGGCGCCCCGGCGTCTCGACCGGATGCTGGGTCGGCGCCAGCGCCGGCGCGTGGCGCGGGCTGGTGAGCTCGTACGTGCCCGTGGCACTGGAGACCGCGCGACAGCCCGGGACGACGACAGGAGCCCTCGTCTCGGTCGCCAACGCGGCGTCGATGGTCGGTGCGATCGTCGTCGCGAGGGTCCACGGCCCATGGGTACGCCGGTCCCTCGTGCTCGGCTGCCTGCTGGCCGGCCTGGCCTTCTGCGTCTTCGTCCCGCTGGCGGGGGTGGCGTGGGCGGCCGGCCTGGCTCTGGCCGCGTCAGGACTCGGCGCCGGTGCGCTGCAGTCCGTCGGACCCGCCGTGGCCACCGAAGCCGTCCATCGCGAGGAGCGGGGTGAGGCGATCGCGGCCGCCGGGACCTTCCGTGCGACCGCGCTCTTCGGCGCACCGCTCGTGGTCGCCTCGGCTCTCACGGTGATGCCCCTCGCTGCGGCCATGGCGATCGTGGGCGTCCTCATCGCCGCGCCGTCCGTTGCCTCGTCCCGTCGTTCGCTGGGCCATGTCACGGACGGTGACGCAGCCGTGAGGGACCCGGCACCCACGGCGGTCCACGGTCAGGGCGGAGAACCCTCGTGAGGCGGTCGCTCGGCTCCACCTCCACCCGCACCTTCGCGGTCTGGCCCGCGGCACTCGCCCTGGAGCAGGCGTTCACCCGTCGCCGTCCCCACCTGTCGGGCCTCCCGCTGCTCGCCTCCGGATATGCCCTCTACCGACTGGCCGGGGCCCACCGGCTGCCGCGGGCCGGCGGCCCACCGGGCATGACCGGGATGCCGGGGCGGCTGGTCGAGGACGGTCCGTACCGGCTCAGTCGGAACCCGATGTACACCGGCCACCTGGTCTTCCTGGCCGGCCTCGTGGTCACCACCCGCTCGCCCTGGTCGGCCGGCCTCCTGGCGGCCCACGTGCCGTGGTTCCGCGCACGGGTGCGACGCGACGAGCAGCGGCTGCGGGAGCGGTTCGGCCCGGCGTACGACCACTACTGCGTGCAGGTGCCGCGGTGGCTCCCCGGACCTGTCCGCTTCGCCGCACTTGTGCGGCGGCCCGGCACCTGGCAAAGTGCCTAATGGTCAGTCCATTGGAGGATTCGTGAGCACCCGCACCACGACCAACGTGACGCACTACCACGTCCAGAAGGGCCGACGCGCGAAGTTCATCGAGGACTGGCGGTCGAACCACCGGGACATCGTGGCCGTCGAGGACGTCGTGATGCGCGACACGGCTCGGGGCAGCCGCATAGGGGTCTACTGCGGCACCGACGGCGACCGGCCGACCCGCACGATGGACGCCCTCGCCCACGAGTTCGAGCCGGGCAGCCGCACGACGGTGCACCGGCACTCATGGGACGCGATGGTGTTCGTGGTCGCCGGCTGGGGCTGGACGGAGATCGACGGAGAGCGCGTCGACTGGGGGCCGGGTGACTCGCTGCACCTGCCGGCGTGGGCCTGGCACCGCTCGGGCAACGACGGCACGACGACGGCCCGCTACCTGACCTTCTCCAGCGAGCCGATGCTCGACACGATGGGGATGTCCGTCCTCGAGGAGGCGGGCGACACCGAGGTGGCCGAGCTGCCTGCACGGCCGGCGTTCACGTCCGAGCTGCCGGGTGACGAGCCCTACGCGCGCCGGGTCCGGCGTCTGGGCCGGGAGCAGACAGCGCGCCGCAACGGCCGACTCCACACGTCCTGGGACGACCTCGAGCTGCTCAACACCCCACGCGGGACACGCACCACCTTCCTGCTCGACCGGGCGATCGGCTACCAGGCATCCGGCATCACCATGGCGATGTTCGAGATCGGTCCCGGGCGTGCGCAGTCGATGCATCGCCACCCTGGCGAAGCCTGGCTCTATGTCGTGGAGGGCAGCGGTCACAGCTATGTCGGCACCGAGCCCGAGGGTGGGAAGAACCATCCGTGGAAGAAGGGCGACCTGATCGTCGTCGACCACTTCCTGTGGCATCAGCACTTCAACGACGACCCCGACAGGACCGCCAAGGTGGTCCGGATCCACATGTTCGACAGCCTTCTGGAGACGATGCGCGTCCTGACCGACCCGCTGGTGCTCTTCGAGGAGCCCCCGGAGCACATCAGGGACCGGCAGGCAGGCGACCCCTCCACCATCGACTGGCCCGCCCTCGAGCGGCCCACCTGGCCCTGACCACCGCAGTGGACACCGCCCGGCTGCCTCCCGGCGTGGGGGGACTGCACGTCCTTCCCGCCGACCACCACGACGGTCCGTGGGACAGCATCATCGTCCCTGCGGGCACCAAGCAGCGGCTGTTGGGGGCTGCCCTGCTGGTGCTGCGGCACGGCCGTGCCCTCTCCCAGCTGGCCGGGCCGCCGCACGGCCTGGTCGTCCTCGCCGGCCCGCCCGGGACGGGCAAGACCACGCTCTGCCAGGGGCTCGCGCAGGTGGCCGCCCGGACAGTGGCGCACAAGGGTGCGACGACGTTCGTGGAGATCGACCCGCACGCGTTCCCCAGCGAGATGCTCGGCGAGAGCCAACGCGCCGTCCGCCGACTCTTCACCGAGACGCTGCCCGAGCTGGCAGCGCGCCGACCGCACACCGTCGTCCTCGTGGACGAGATCGAGGCCCTCGCGGTGCGTCGCAGGACCGCCTCCTTCGAGACCAACCCGGTCGACGTGCACCGGGCGACCGACGCGCTGCTGGCCGGTCTGGACCTGTTGCGAGCCTCGAGCCCGAACGTCCTGCTGCTCGCCACCACGAACTTCGTCGCGGCGGTCGACGAGGCGTTCCTGTCGCGCACCGACCTGGTGCTCACCCTCGACCTGCCGGACGAACAGGCGCTGACAGCCATCTTCGCGGCGACCCTGCGCGAGCTCGCTGTCCTCTGGCCGGACCTGCGCGAGCTGGCGCTGGACGACTCGCTGCACGCCAAGCTGGCCGCCACCTGTGTGGGTCTGGACGGTCGCCGCGCGCGCAAGGTGGCTCTGGCCGCGCTGGCGCGCGAGCCACGACTGGCCCAGGACCCGACCCAGCTCAGCGGGGACGACCTCCTCGCCGCCGCCGAGGACATGGCGGCGGAGGACCGTCCATGACGGCCGTCGAGGCCGTGGTGCCTGTGCCCCCGGAGTCGTCCGCCGGCTGGGGCAGCGACCTCGTCGTGGACCTGCTCCGCGACCTCGACGTCCCGTACCTGCCGATGAACCCAGGCTCGTCGTTCCGCGGGCTGCACGACTCGGTGGTCAACCACGGCGGCAACCGATGCCCGCAGCTGCTGCTCTGCCTCCATGAGGAGATCGCGGTCTCGCTGGCGCACGGCTGGGCGAAGGCCACCGGCCGTCTCGGCCTCGCCGCGGTCCACGACCTGGTCGGGCTCATGCACGCGTCCATGGCGGTCTACAACGCCTACTGCGACCGCACTCCCCTCCTGCTCCTGGGCGGGAGCGGGCCGGTGGACCCGGCGCTGCGCCGTCCGGTGGACTGGACCCACTCCGCCACCACCCAGGCCGAGCTGGTCCGCGACTACGTGGTGTGGGACGGGGAGCCCGCGACGCCACAGGCGGCGGTCGCGGACCTGGTCCGGGCCCGGCAGAGGGCGATGTCTGCCCCGCGCGGCCCGGCGTACGTCTCCCTGGACGCGGGCCTGCAGGAGTGCCGGCTCGACGTGCCGGTGCGGCTGCCCCCGGTACACCGTTTCGCACCCGCACCACCGATGGCCCCGAACCCGCAGTCGCTCGACGACGCGGTCACCGTCCTGGCATCGGCCGAGCGGGTGGTGGTCGTCGCGGGTCGGGTCGGACTGGGCCCCATGGTGACGGAGCCGTTGGCCGCGGTGGTCGAGACGCTCGGTGCGGCCTACATGGACGAGCGGAACTGGTCGGTGCTGCCGACCAGGCACCCGCAGAACTGTTCCGGGGACGCCGACCTGCTCGCGGAGGCCGACGTCGTGCTCGCCGTCGACGTGGTCGACCTGCCGGCGCTGCTACAGCCCAGGAGCCGCAGGCGAGCGCAGGCGCAGCACGACCCGGCCCCGTCGCCCACCGTCGTCGACCTCTCGTACGGCGACCTCGGGCTGCGCTCCTGGACCAACGCACACGGCGCGCCGACGCCCCGCGACATCGCGCTCCTCGCGGATCCGGTCGTCGGTCTCCGCATGCTGGCTGACCTGCTCGCGGACGCCGTGGACCCGACGCGGGCGCAGGCCCGCCGCCGCGCCGTGACCGCCCGGGCGAGTGCCCTGCGGGTCAGTCAGCGCGCCGCGGTCGATGCCCGGTGGGCCGACCGGCCGATCGCGCCCGCGCGGCTGGTCGCGGAGACCTGGAACGCCGTACGGGAGGTCCCCCACCTGCTGTGCCTGCGCAACACCCGCACCTGGCCGGAAGGCGTGTGGGAGCTCCCCGGCGCCGGCGGCTACCTGGGGCACTCCGGTGGCGGAGGGGTCGGCTACGGGCCGGGCGCCCTGGTCGGCGGCGCCCTCGCGGCCCGGGACAGAGGTCAGCTCGGTGTGGGCATCATCGGCGACGGTGACCTGCTCATGGCGGCCGGAGCACTGTGGACCGCCGTGCACTACCGCGTGCCCGCCCTGGTGGTGGTGAACGACAACGGCTCGTTCTACAACGACGAACCGCACCAGGCGGCAGTGGCCCGCGAGCGGGGTCGGCCGGTGGACAACAGCTGGATCGGCATGCGCATCGCGGACCCGCCGGTGGACATCGCGGCCCTGGCCCGCGGTTACGGCTGCTGGGCGGAGGGCACGGTCGACGACCCGGACGACCTTGCGGCAGCACTTGCCCGCGCCACGGCCGCGGCCGTGCAGGGCGCGACGGCAGTGGTGCACGTCCGGACGGCGCCGCAGTGAGCGCCCGGACCGAGGTGGCGGCCACGGCCCCCGAGGCCCCGGACCGGTTGATGTACGTCGGCGGCAGATGGGAGCCGGCCGCGGACGGCGCTCGGGTCCAGTCGGTCGACCCCGCGACCGAGGCCGTCATCGCGACGGTCCCCGAGGCCGGGCCGACGGACGTCGACCGGGCTGTCGGGGCGGCCACCGCGGCCGCTCCGAGCTGGTGCGACCTCGGCTGGGCGGCCCGGGCGGCGATGCTGCGGCAGCTGGCGGGTCGGATCGAGGAGCATGCCGAGGACCTGGCCCGGCTGGACGTCCGCGACGGCGGCGCGCCCCTGACGGGCATGCGGGCTGACGTGCACAGCGCGGTCGGTGAGATCCACTACTACGCGGGCATCGCTCCGCAGACGGGCGGCAGCACCGGGCCGGTGAGTCCCGAGAGCCTGTCCTACACGCAGCGGGAGCCCTACGGCGTCGTGGGCCGGATCATTCCGTTCAACCACCCGTTCAAGTTCGCCGCGGCGAAGGTCGCCGCACCCCTTGCCGCCGGCAACGCCGTGGTGCTCAAGCCCGGTGAGCAGACGAGCCTGTCCGCTCTCGAGCTGGCCCGCCTGGCGCACGACGTCCTGCCCGCCGGCGTGCTCAACGTCGTGACCGGTCGCGGTCCCACGACGGGTGCCGCTCTGGTGTCGCACCCGGGGGTGCCCCGCATCGCCTTCACCGGCTCGGTCCCCTCCGGCCGCGCCGTCCTGCACGCCGCCGCCGACGAGATCAAGCACGTCTCCCTCGAGCTGGGCGGGAAGAACCCGATCATCGTCTTCCCCGACGTCGATGTCGCACGGGCGGCCGGAGCCGCGGTCGCGGCGATGAACATCGCCCGGTGCACGGGACAGTCGTGCGGCTCCACCTCCCGGCTCTACGTGCATGACGAGGTCTACGACGCCTTCCTGGCCGCGCTCCAGGCCCGGCTCGCCGAGCTGCGCATCGGTGACCCGATGGACGAGCAGACGCAGGTCGGCCCACTGGCCTTCGCCGACCACCACCGGCGCGTGACGGGGCACGTGGAGACCGCCCGGGCCGAGGGTGCGACGGTGCTGTACGGAGGCGGGCGTCCCGCCGGCCTCCCCCGCGGCTTCTACCTCGAGCCCACCGTGCTGACCGACCTCACCGATGACATGACGGTGGTGCGGGAGGAGGTCTTCGGGCCGGTCATGTCGGTGCTGCGGTGGCGGGACGTGGACGACGTCGTACGCCGGGCCAACGACACGCCGCTCGGGCTCACAGCCAATGTCTGGACCCGCGACCTGTCGACCGCCCATCGGGTGACGCGCTCGCTGCAGGCCGGCTACGTCTCCGTGAACGGCAGCGGTCGGCGACCGCTCGGCATGCCCTTCGGCGGTTGGAAGCACAGTGGTCTCGGCCAGGAGAACGCACTGGCGGAGCTCCAGTCCTACACCAGGGAGAAGTCGGTGACGGTGACCTTGTGGTGAACGATGACCCGGCCGCGCACGAGGAGCTCCTGGACGCCGACCGCAGCGTGCTCGTGGTGTTCGACATGCTGGAGTGCTACCGGCAGGCGGCCGAGGAGGCTGGCGCCGTCCCTGCGGTTCAGCGGTTGATCGAGGGCTGCCGACGACACGGGGTCCCGGTCGCGTGGGCCAGGGCCGACCACAGAGCCGACGGTCGTGACTTCGCCCGGACGCTGGCGGACGTGGACAACCGGCACCGGCCCTTCGGACCGGACAACCCCCGGCCGACCGGTCCACCGCACGGCTCGGGGTCGCCGCAGTACCGCTCATTGGTCGAGCTGGGGCAGCGGGACGACGACTACGACGTGCCCAAGCACCGCTGGTCGGCGTTCCACGGCACCCACCTGGACACGTCTCTGCGTGCGCGTGGCATCGACACCGTGCTGCTGGTGGGCGGCTCCACTCACGTGGGCGTCGCCTCCACCGCCTATGCAGCCCGCGACCTCGACTACCAGGTCGTCGTCGTGTCCGACGGGCTGACGGGCCGGCAGCCCCAGCGCGACTTCTTCGTGCAGCAGGTGCTGCCACGGGTCGGCCGCGTCCGCACCGCCGACCAGGTGCTAGCGGCCATGGACAAGGAAGGTCATCGATGACAGCGGCTTACACGCCGTACGAGGAACCCGCCTGGGGTTCCGACGTCATGGTGGACGTGCTCAGGCAGCTCGGCTTGAGATACGTCAGCCTCAACCCAGGCTCGTCGTTCCGGGGCCTGCACGACTCGCTGGTGAACTACGGCGCGGACCAGGTCTCGATGATCGAGTGCCCGCACGAGAAGGTCGCCGTCGGCCTGGCCCACGGCTATGCCAAGGCCAGCGGAGAGCCGATGGCGGTCCTCCTGCACGACCTCGTGGGGCTGCTGCACGGCTCGATGGGCGTCTACTACGCCTACATCGACCGCTGCCCGGTGCTCGTGCTCGGGGGGTCCGGACCGGCCGACCACGTGCGCCGCCGGCCCAACATCGACTGGATCCACTCGGCGAACGTGCAGGGTGAGGCCGTCCGGGCCTACACGAAGTGGGATCACGAGCCACGCTCCATCGCCTCCGTGCCGACGGTGCTCGCGAGGGCTCACCGGATCGCACGGGAGGAGCCCGCGGGGCCGGTCTACGTGGCCCTGGACGCCGGGCTCCAGGAGGATGCGCTCGAGGCTCCGGTCCCCCTCGACGACCTGCCCCGGCTCGCACGCGAACCCAGCGCGCTGGCACCCGAGGCCACGGCGCTGCGAGACCTGGCCCGTCGACTGTGCACCGCCGAGCGCCCGGTCATGGTGCTCGGCTACCCCGGTCGGGACCCTGCGGCGTTCGACCAGCTCGTCCAGCTCGCCGAGCTGGTCGGCGTCGGCGCCGTGGACACGCACTGGCGACTGAACTTCCCCAACCGCCATCCCTTGAACGTGACTGGGACCGAGGCGCTGGAGAACAGCGACTGCGTCCTGTTCGTCGACGTGAAGGACATGGGGAAGGCGACCCAGAGCCTGGAGTCGACCACACGTCGGATCACCACCCGTCTCGCGCCGGGGACTCAGGTTCTCGACGTCGGGTTCAACGACGTCGGGATCTCGTCATGGAGCGAGGACTACGCGGAGCTCGTGGCGACCGACCTCCAGGTGACCGCCGACACCTCGGTCGCGCTGCCGATGCTGCTGGCCGAGTGCCGCAGTCTGCTCGCGGACGAGGCATCGGACCGAGCAGCCGGCCGAGTCGCCTGGCGGGACCGGCTCGCCGGCTGGCACGAGCAGACGTGGAAGGGATGGCAGCGCCGGGCCGAGGACGTCACTGAGTCCGTACCGGTGTCCACGGCGAGGCTTGCCGCCGATGTCTGGGACGTCGTGCGCGAGCACGACTGGGTGCTCAGCGCAGGGACGGCTTCGGAGTGGGCGCTGAGACTCTGGGACTTCGACCGCCCCTACCGCCACCCCGGTCGCCAGCTCGGCACGGCCACCCAGATCGGCATCTCCCTCGGTGTCGCGCTCGCGCACAAGGGCACCGGCCGGGTCGTCGTCGACCTCCAGCCGGACGGCGACCTCATGTTCGACGTGGGGGCCCTGTGGGTCGCGGCCCGCTACGAGCTCCCGCTCCTGGTGGTGATGTTCAACAACCGGGCGTACTACAACGACTGGGAGCACCAGGAGCGGCTGGCCAGGCAGCGCGGAACCCCGGTGGACAGGGCGCACATCGGCATGTCGATCTCCGAACCGGAGCCGGACTTCGCCACCATCGCCGAGGGCTTCGGCTGGTGGGCGGAGGGCCCGGTCACCGACCCCGGGCAGGTCCGTGAGAGCGTCGCCCGAGCAGCCGAGCACGTGCTCGCGACCGGCCGGCCGGCCCTGGTGGACGTGGTGTGCCAGCCGAAGTGACGCCTCAGGGCTTCGGACCCTGGGAGACCGGGCGGGCGTCCGGCGGGGTCGCGGCCGGCTCGCCGGCCGACGGGTCCGCGAGCCCGGTGTACTCCCGGACCTCGTTGGGCCGGGCTGCGAACCCGAGCGCGACCAGCACCGGGCCCAGACCACCCAGGGTGAGCGCAACGACCGGCCCCAGCGCGCCCGCGATGACGCCGACCGCGACGTCGCCCAGCGCCGGCCCGCCGCGCGAGGACATCTGGTAGAACGCCTGGACTCGGCCGCGCAGCTGGTCCGGCGTCTCGATCTGGACCGCTGCGTGCCTGATGGTCGTCGCCATCGCATCGAAGGCTCCGAGGAGCAGCGCGGCTGCGAGGGCCGCGAGGAAGAGATGCACCTGCACCAGCAGGATCGCGCTCAGGCCATAGAGGCCCGTGGAGAACAGCAGCACCCGGCCCAGGCGGCGGCTGCGCTCGACGACCCGGAAGACGGTGTAGGTCGCCAGCAAGGCGCCCGCCGACGGCGCACTGCCGAGCAGGCCGTATCCCGTCGCCCCCACGTGGAGGATGTCGACGGCCAGGGCAGGAAGGATCACGCGGTATGCGCTGAAGACCGTGGCGGACAGGTCCAGGCACATGAGCTTCCAGATCAGCGGGCGATGCGCGACGTACCGCGCGCCCTCGGCGATCGAGGCGAACACCGAGGCGCGCGGACCTTCTCCGTGCGCCAGGCCCGGAATTCTCAGCACCGCCAACACGGCGATCAGCACCGCGTAGCTCACCACGTCCACCAGGTACATCAGGCCCGGACCACCGAGCGCGATGAGCAGGCCGGCCATCGCCGGCCCGACCAGCACGGCGATCTCCCGCGACGGATTGAGCAGGGCGATGGCCTGGCCGAGCTGCTCGCGTGGCACGAGCGCGGGGATCATCGCTTGGCGCGCCGGTTGGTCGAACGTCGCTGCGGCCGTGGTGAGGAGGGCGCAGAGCAGCACGTGCCACACCTGAGCGCGGTCCGCGAGCGTGACGATGGCGAGGCCCGCGGCAACCAGCAGGGACACGAGCTGGGCCCACTGAAGCAGCCGCCGCCGGTCGTGGCGATCGGCCAGAGCGCCCCCGAGGGGGCTGAGTACCAGCAGTGCGACGGCCTGCGCCGCACCCAGCAGGCCGGTCTGGGCGATCGACCCGGTCAGGTCGTAGACCTGGTAGAAGGTCGCGGCGACCGTGCCGCGGGTCCCGATCTGGGAGAGGACGACGCCGGACCAGTAGAGGTTGAAGTCGCGGTTGCGCAGGACGACCGGCAGGGCCATGTGTGTCCGGCCCCGGGTCAGCTGATCGGGACGAGGGACAGCTTGGCGGGATCCATCCGCAGATAGACGGTGGAGCCCTGCTCGATCGACACCGCAGGGTTGCCGCGAGCACGGAGCTCATGTTTCCCGACGTCCACGACGTGATCCACCGCGTCACCGAGGAAGGCCCGGGTCAGCACCGTCCCCGACCACTCGTTGTTCACCTCGCCGCCGCGTGAGGTGGTGCTGATCTCCATCGCCTCGGGACGGATCGACACCACGACCTCGGTGCCGGCGGGCATCTGTGCCCCCGAGCTGAGCTCCAGCGAACCGTCTGCCGTGTCGACGCGGTACCGCTCGCCGTCCCGAGCCACGACCGTCCCTGCGATGAAGTTGGACGTGCCGATGAACTCTGCGACGAACTTGCAGTTGGGGTTCTCGTAGACGTCGCGGGGCCGGCCCAGCTGCATCACGTTGCCCTCTTTCATGACCGCGATGGTCGTCGAGAGGGCCAGTGCCTCGATCTGGTCGTGGGTGACGTAGACGGAGGTGATCCCGAGGTCACGTTGCAGCCGCTTGAGCTCGTAGCGCAGCGATTCCCGCAGCTTGGCGTCGAGGTTGGACAGCGGTTCGTCCAGCAACAGCAGTGGAGGCTCGATGACGACGGCCCGGGCGAGGGCGAGGCGTTGCTGCTGGCCACCGGAGAGCTTGGTGGCCTGACGGTCGGCGTAGCCCGCCAGCTCCATGGTCTCCAGGACCTTCATCACACGCTCGGAGACCTCCCTCTTGCCGAGCCGCTCTCTGCGCTTCTTGACCTGAAGGGGAAACGCGACGTTGTCGAAGACCGACATGTGCGGCCAGATGGCGTAGGACTGGAAGACCATCCCGAGGCCGCGCTCGTTGGCCGGCACGTTCACCTTGCGCTGACCGTTCCGCGCCGAGAACAAGGGCTTGTCAGCCAGCGTGATGGCCCCGGCGTCGGGTCGCTCCAGGCCCGCTATGGAACGCAGCGTCGTGGTCTTGCCGCAGCCTGATGGCCCCAGCAGTGTGAAGAGCTCGCCGTTCTCGACCTCGAACGAAACGTCGTTGACGGCGAAGACGCGCTCAGGCGCCTCGGCTCCGCTCGCCTTGGACCGACGACTGCGACGCTCAGCGTCAAAGGTCTTCACCAGGTTGTCGATGCGCAGCATTGCCTCTCCATGGATGTGCGGAGCAGCCGTCAGTCTTGACGGAGCCCGACCTTGGCGCCGAGCTTGTAGGCCACCGTGACGAGAAACACCAGCGTGAGGACCATGACGACGCCGAGCGCGGCCAGCACGGTGAACTGGCCGTTCTCGAACTGCTCGAAGATCAGGATCGACAGCACCTCAGTGCCCGGGCTGTAGAGCAGGATCGAGCTGGACAGCTCGCGGAAGGACACCACGAGGATGTAGATCCATCCAGCCAGCAGGCCCGGCGAGAGCAGCGGGAGCAGCACCCGTCGGAACGTCTGCCACCAGCTCGCTCCGCTGACCTGTGCCGACTCCTCGAGCTCGGAGGAGATCTGGTGCATGGACGTCACGGCGTAGCGCATGCCGTACGGCATGTACCTCGTGACGTAGGCGATCAGCAGGATGAACAGGGTGCCGTAGATCGGGATGGGGCTGCGCAGGTAGACGAACGACAGGGCGAGCCCCAGCACCAGTCCCGGGATGACGAGCGGCACGAAGGCGAACTGGTCGATAAGCGAGCGGCCGGGGGCCCGTGAGCGCACAACGATCCACGCCGCCACCGACATGCCCGCCATCACCAGTGTTGCGGACCCGATGCCGAGGATGAGCGAGTTCTTCAGAGCGGTCGTCGCCTGCGACAGCTCCATCAGGTCGCGGTAGTTGTCGAGGGTGACGCTCTTGAACGCCTCCATGGAAGGGGCTTGGTAGTAGGGCAGGACCGAGGTGTAGAGGAGCACGAGCAGCGGCGCGATCACCGTGAGGCAGAAGTAGAAGATGATGGCGACGCCCATGACGGGTCGCCACTTGCCGAGTTCCATGGGGCGCGGGCGGAAACCCTTACCTGTGACCGTCTGGAAGCTCTTTCCCGAGCGTCCCACGAGGTTGGAGATCGCAACACCGAGCATCGCCAGCACCAGCAGCCCCACGGCGAGTGAACCCGCGGCCGCGAGGTCCGGCGGGTAGCTGCGCAGCACGAAGTAGATACGGCTGGTGAAGACGTAGATGCCGTTCTGCAGGCCGAGCAGCGCCGGCACCTCGAAGCTCTCCAGGCTCCGGACGGCCATGATGAGAACCGCGGCGACGATCGCCGGGCGGGTGAGCGGGACGGTGATCTTGCGGAAGACCTGCCAGCGCGTGGCGCCGGACATGAGCGCCGACTCCTCGAGCGACGGATCCATCGACCGGAACGCCGCGACCATGAGGAGGAACACGATCGGCGACAGATGGAGGCCTTCGACCCACACCATGCCCCACAGGGTGAACACGTCGAGCAGCCCCGGCCCGAACACCGGTTCCAAGGCCTTGTTGAGCAGGCCGATGTCGGGGCTGGCCAGGAAGATCCAGGAGATGGTGTAGAGGATGCCAGGGATGATCAGTGGGATGATCGACGCGGAGAAGAACAAGGCCTTGAACGGCACGTCGGTCCGCACGTTCAGGTAGGCCAACGACGTGCCGACCACGAGCGACAGGATCGCGGCGCCGGTCGCGAACAGCAGCGAGTTGCTGATCAGCTCGCCGATGCGATTGTTGCCGTAAGCCCGCTGGAAGCCGTCCAGGGTGAAGCCGGCGTCGTCGAAGAACGTTCCCCACAGCAGGTAGTACAGCGGCACCAGAGCCAGGTAGCCGATCAGGATCGCCACCGTGGCGGAGATCAGCACCTTGGGCGTAGGCACCCACCGCCGTCGCCGACCCCGCGTCAGCCCCTGCACCTCGGGGACCACGGGGGCGGCGGTCGTCGTGTCATCGTCTGTGGCGGTGGTCATCTTCCCTCTCCAGGGGGAGCCTGGCCTGTGTCCTCGCTCGCGCACTCTTGGTGTCGGTGATACCCGCGGGGTTGGGTGGGGTACCACCGGCCCTAGTTCTCGACCGCCTCGCCGCCCGCGACGACCTCGTCGTACTTCTTGGACCACTCGTCACCGGACTCGATCAGGGCCTTCACGTCGACGGGGATCACCTCGATGCCCTCGAGCGGGTCAGAGCCATCTGGGCTGATGGAGGGGGTCAGTCCCTCATCCACCAGAACCTTCTGGCCTTCCTCGAGGATCCAGTCGGCGAAGAGCATGGCCGCAGCGGGATGTACCGCCGTCTTCATCAGGGCGATGCCGTTGGGCCGCGAGATCACCGGCTCGACAAACGGCTGGTAGTCCACCGGCGCACCGGCCCGCTTCTGCTGCTCGACCAGGTAGCTGTAGTTCGACGCTGTGATCGCGAACTGGCCGGCAGACATGAGCTCGCCCTGGACGGTGTGTCCCTTCACGATCTTGGCCTTGCTGGCCATGTCGGCGAACAACTTGTCGATCTCTGCCTTGCTCTTGCCCTGCTTCTCCCAGTAGCCGTAGAGGGACAGGTACCAGTCGTAGTCGGCGACCTCCATGGACAGCTGACCGTCCCACTTGGGGTCGGCCAGCTCCTCCCAGCTGGTCGGTTCCTCGCCCTTCTTCACCATCTTCGTGTTCCAGCTGGGGGCGAAGAGGTTGTAGCGGGTGGCGGTCCAGCCGTCGAACCGCCCGGTGTCCGACACGAGTTCGCGACGCTCACCCTGGTAGTCCGCGAGCAGCTTCTCCTGGCTGAGGGCGAACATCTCCGTGGCGTTGGACTCGACCGCGTCGTTGCCGGCGTAGTTGGCCTTCTGCTCCTGCAGGACGCGCTGGAGCACCGTTTCGGAGCTGGCCCGGTAGAGGTTGACGTCCACGTCGAACTCGTCCGAGAACGCCTCCGTCACCGAGTCGGCGACCTCGCTGGTCATCGAGGTGTAGAGGTTGAACTCGCCCTCCTCCTGGGCCAGCTTCACCAGCTTGTCGCGCCGTGCCTGGCCGGTCAGCCCTCCAATTTCCTTGTAGAGCTTCTCGGCCTTGCCGCTCTTCTGTGCCCCACCGGCCTTCTCACCGCCGGCATCCGAGGTCGGGGATCCGCCACAACCCACGATGGCGAGTGCCATACCGAGCACTAGAACACCGGTCCGTATTGCCACAATCCGTTTCATGCTGGTCCGTCCCGTGCCTTCGGAAGCGATGTCGGTCATCAGCTCTCGCCCACCTGTTGGCCGCCTTGCGTGATGTCCGCGTACAGGTCATCCCACGGCTTGGGGTCCTTCAGCAGCTTCTGCTCCGGGACAGGGATGACCTCGAGACCCTCCAGGGGGTCCTTTCCTGTGGGGACGGAGCCGATCCGGAAGGCGTCTTCGAAGATCTTCTGCCCTTCGGTCAGCTCGAAGTCGACGAAGAGCATCGCGGCTGCCGGGTTGGCGGCGTTCTTCATGAGGCCGATGCCGTTCGGGCGCACCACGAGCGGTTCGACGGGGGCTCCCTCCACACGCCAGGCGACTGGCGCACCATCCTCGTTGGCGGCCTTGTCGATGGTGTGGCTGTAGCTGGACACCGAGACCGCGAACTGTCCGGCCGAGAGCAGCTCGCCCTGGACGGTATGGCCCTTCACCACCTTGGAGTTGGCCGCGACTTTGGCGAAGAGGTCCTTGACCTCCTGCTCGGACTTGCCCTGCGCCAGGTAGTAGTCGTACAGGGCGGTGAACCAGTCAACGTCGCCGACCTCCATGGACACCTTGCCCTTCCACTTCGGGTCGGCCAGGTCCTCGAAGCTCTTCGGCTCCTCGCCGGGCTTGACGAGCTTGGTGTTCCAGCCGATGACGAAGACGTTGAACCGGGTGCCGGTCCAGTTCTGCGCCTTGGCCTCGTCCCGGGCCTGCTCGCGCAGCTCGGACTGGTACTCGTAGAGCAGGTCCTCCTGGTTGGCGACGTTGAGCTCGAGTGCGTTGGTCTCGAGCACGTCGTTGGCGAAGTAGTCGGCCTTCTGCTCCTGGAGGACACGCTGCAGGACGGACTCGGAGTTCCCGCGGTAGACGCTGACCTCGATGTCGTAGGTGTCCTCGAACACCTCGATGAGGTCCTCGATGTCGGTGTTCGAGGTGTAGATCGACAGCTCGCCTTCCTTCTCGGCGAGCTCGACGAGCTTGTCAGTTCTTGCCTGGCCGGTGAGGCCGTTGATCTGGTCGTAGACCTTCTTGGCCTTCTGCTCGTTCTTCGAGCTCGCGCCCTGGTCCCCCGAGCCCGAGCCGCCGGCGGTGGGGGAACCGCCACACGCGGCAAGACTGAGGACGCAGATGGCTGCGAGAATCGGCCGAAGCAACCGTCGGTGTCGCATGAGAGTCAGTCGCCTTCTGGGTCGTGGGGCGGCACGACGGCCGCTTCATGCGGCTGCAGATGACCGCCCGGCCCGGTGTGCGCGCCGTGCACGGTGCCCTGCTCGGCCGCTGCGGCTACCAGCTCGGCGCCCTCCTCGGGGCTGAGCTGGACACTGTGCCGCTCGATGTTGTGCAGGCGCATCGTGCGCAGCAGCCCGGTGTCCTGGATCGCGAGGTAGCGCGAGGTGTCGTTCTCGTCGAGGTTGAAGTGCTGGTGCCAGGCCCAGCGAGGCGGCGCGAAGAGCGTGCCCTCGGACCACTCCACCGCCTGAATCGGCTCGTCATCGTAGTTGATCAACGAGTAGCCGTGACCCTTGACGATGTACAGGTAGGCCTCGGTGGTGTGCCGATGGCGCACGGAAGGGGTGCCCGGCTTGAGCTCCGACAGGTGCGCGGACAGCACCTCGTAGTCGGCAAGGTCGAACCAGTGCCCACGGTTGTTGCGCCACGGCCGTTCGGGCAGCTCCATCTTGCGCAGGTCGTGCGGCACCACGAGCCCCTCGATGGGCGGGTGCTTACGGTTGAACTCGTCCCGCGCCGCGATCTCCGACGAGTCGCGATTCCGCTTCTCGTTGGCGAGCACCCCGCTGAGGTAGTCGTTACGCACGTCGCCGTCCTTCCCTTGCGACTGGATTCACGATGGAAGACCGAGGGAGGTCTGACGGTCTAACCATTGGCACGATTCGCTACTTTTCCGTAATCCGGGCCGGACGTCAACAGGTCATGCAGTGACGGCACCGTCACGCTCTGCATCACGGCCTGCGACATCCGCGCGACGGGGGTGTCCAGGCCGACCTGCTCGGCCATGACCAAGGCGTTGGCCAGGTCCTTGGCGTGCCAGGTGAGGCGCATCTGCTCGAGCTCGCGCAACGTCCGGCTGGCGACCGGCGAGTCGAGCAGGGCGCGCCGCAGGTCGGGGATCGACAGGCCATGTCGTCGACCCAGCTCGAGCGCCTCGCTGATCGCGGAGATCTGCGCCCAGTGCAGGAGGTTGTTGACGGTCTTCGCGACCTGGCCGGCCCCGAGCGGCCCCAGGTGGTGCACCGTCGCAGTCCACGGGTCGAGGGCCCACCGAGCCCGTTCCAGACCGGCCTCGTCTCCCCCGACGAGCAGGTTGACGGCGCCGGACTCGGCGCCACGGACCCCGCCGGTGAGCGCCGTGTCCAGGACGTGGACGGTCGGCGCGGCCGCTGCGATGTCCCGGCAGGTCTCGGGGAGCACCGAGCTGCAGATGCACAGCACGCCACCGTCCGACATGGCCGCTGCGAGGCCGCCGTCCAGACCGATGGCGCGGACATCGGCATCCGATGCCACCGTGAGCAGCACCACGTCCGCCGCCGCGGCAGCCGCGAGATCAGCGGGCACGCCGCCGGCGTCGGCGCCGGCCCGCACCAGCGACTGGTCCAGGTCGACGAGCAGCGGTCGCAGGCCGGCCACCGCGAGGTGTCGCGCGATGGGCCTACCCATCGCGCCGAGCCCCACGACCGCCACCCGGCGCCCGACCATCCGATCGCCAGGTCGCCCGTTCTCGGTCGCGTCCGCCTGCATGAGAGCCTCCTGCCCGAGTGGAGCCGTTTCCAGCCTTCGGGGAAAGGTAATACCATTCACCGAGTCGGTCGAGGGGGTCGCGTGCGCGAGGGTCAGCGGTCGGTCGCGCACTGGTGGGGGCGCACGTTTCGATCTCTCGCTGTCCCGAACTACCGCAGCTACTTCGCGGGGCAGGCGGTCAGCGTCATCGGGATCTGGATGCAGCGCGTCGCCCAGGACTGGCTGGTGCTCGAGATCTCCGACTCTGCGGTCGCGGTCGGCGTTGCGATGGCCTTGCAGTTCCTGCCGACGCTGGTGCTCGGCATCTACGGGGGCGTGCTGGTCGACCGGGTCGACCGGCGTCGCGCCATCATTGCCACGCAGTCGGTCAGCGCGGTCCTCGCGGCCGTGCTCGCGGCGGTGACGCTGACGGACGTCGTGACGTTGTGGATGATCTACGCGCTCGCGCTGACTCTCGGGTTCGTCACCGTGGTGGATGTTCCGGCCCGCCATGCATTCGTGACCGAGATGGTCGAACCAGCCGACTACGTCAACGCGCAGGCTCTCAACTCGACCATCCACAACGCGGGTCGCCTGGTGGGGCCGGCGATCGCCGGGATCCTCATCGCGAGCGTCGGCGCAGGGCTCGTGTTCGCGGTGAACGCGCTGTCCTTCCTGGCGGTGCTGGCGGGCCTCCTGCGCATCGATACGAGGCGGTTGCGGCGGGCGCCTCCGATGGCTCGCTCGCGCGGCCAGGCCATGGCAGGGCTGCGCTATGTCTGGTCCCACGACGAGCTGCGCGCCTGCATGCTGCTCGTCGCCGTCGTGGCACTCCTGGGGCAGAACTTCCGCGTCGTACTGCCTCTTCTGGCGCGCGAGACCTTCGACGGCGGCGCCGAGATCTACGGCTGGCTGACGTCGGCGCTCGGTGCCGGCGCGGTGCTCGGGGCCCTGGCCAGCGCCGCGCGACAGACCGCCACCGCCTGGTCGTTGCTCCTGTGGACCTTCGCCTTCGCGGCGGCCAACGGGGTCGCGGCCTTCTCGCCGGCCCTCGCCGTGGCGCTGATGGCGATGGTCGCGCTCGGCGTGGCCAACATCTGCTTCAACACCCTCGCCCGGACCATGCTGCAGCTCGGCACGGAACCGTCCATGCAGGGGCGGGTGAGCGCGCTGCACTCGATGGTGTTCCTCGGGAGCACCCCGATCGGCGGACCGGCGCTCGGCTGGGTCTGCGAAGCGTGGGGGCCACGGGCCGGCCTGGGGGTCGCGTCGCTGACCACCGGCCTCGCCGCTCTGGCCGTACTTCCCCGGCTGCGTGCGTTGCGGCTCCCCTCCTGACGGCCCACGGCGCGGTGCGGCGTGACACGGCGGTGCTGGTCAGAGCGCCAGGCCGGCGTGCTCGAGGCGGGCGACGTTGTGCCGCCAGACGAGGTCGTCGTTGAACGAGGCACCGAGGTCGGGCAGCTCGGCCAGGTCCTCCGAAGGGAGGTCGGGCGGGGTCACGCCCAGACCGGCCACGTCGACACACACGCGGGCGAGCACGTCCAGAGTCAGCGCACGGACGACCGCCTGAGCAACGGTCGCACCGAGCGTGGTCACGCCGTGCCCCCGGAGCACGCAGACCGAGGCCGTGCCCATCGCCGCGACCATCTCCCTGCCCAGGTCCGGGCGTCGGATGAGAATCG
>JBOGDY010000003.1:0-31931 GCA_050742955.1 Actinomycetes bacterium
ACCAACGCCGTGAGCCTCCCCGCGGCGGGGTCGAACGCGATGGTCGCTGGGTTCGGGATCTCCGGCAGGACGACGCGACCGACGGCATCTTCCGTCGGGGTCAGCTGGAGCACCTCTGTGGCGCCGTCCTCTCCGCTCGCCACGAGGAGCCCGTCCGCCTTCGGCGAGTAGGCCACCCCTGTTGGCTCGGCCAGCCCGACCTCGTCGGTGTAGGTGGACCGCACCTCCGTTGCCTTCAGCACCGGCGGGGGCGACGGCTTCACCTGTGCACCCACCGATGCGGTGACAGCCACCGTCGCGACCAGCACCAGCGCTGCGGACCCAGCCGCCACGAACCGCCGCGTCCTGCCCTGACGCGCGCGCGGACGCCGTCGAGTACCAGCCATCTCGGAAACCCCCTCCACCCGATGCCTCGAGTCGGCAACGGTGCGAACCCCAGTCGCAGTGTGCATCGAAACGGACGCGGCGTGAAGGCTTTGCCGAAACTCGTCGACGGCTGCCGCCTGAACGAATGACGCAAGCCGAAAAAGTATGTGGTGCGGCTACGGAGCGTTCACATCTCGCCCAGAAAGGTCGGCCTTTTGGACCATGTGCGAACGTGGGCAGCGGGCGTAGCGTTCCGTGGAGGACGGCTAACCTCTGGTGCGTCGCCCGGGGGGCTTGCGTTGTGGCGCAGGGTTCTCAGGCGCGCCTGACACGGGACGGGATCGCGGCCTTGGAACTGTCTGAAGCAGCTCACCGCATTCTGCGGAACCACCTGGGCGTGATCCTGGTGCTCGTCTTGGCCGGGCTCGCCGCTCCCGTCGCGTTGCACGCGGTTCGGGACAACCCTTACGTGGCCACCACGCGAGTGATCATCGCCGACACAGAGACTCGCAACGCCGAGGAGTCGAGTGCGCTGGTGGACTCGGCGGTCGGCATCGTCACCAGCCCCGCCCGGGTGCAGGACGCGCTCAAGAAGGCCGACGTCACCCGCGACCCGGTGGATGTCGCGGAGCACCACGTCGACGTCCAGCCGATCGGTACCTCGGGTGTGCTCGAGGTCTCGGTGTCGGACACCGACCGGGTGGCGGCGGCCTCCATCGCCAACGCGCTCTCCGACGTGCTCGTGGCGCTGCGCACCGACGTGGTGATCGGCGACCAGACGCGACTCCTGGCCGAGGTCACCCAGCAGATCGAGACGGCCACCAAGAAGATCGACGACGTCACGCAGGCGGTTGCCGCCGCCCAGGACGGACCGATCGCCGCCCTGCGGCTCCGGCACGACGAGGCGCTCCGGGCACGCAGTGACCTGGAGAGCCAGCGTCAGCGGCTGGTCGAGTCCATCGCGAAGACACCGAAGCCCACCGTCGTCGACAGAGCAGCGCCGCCTGACAGCCCGGCCTCCGCGGGCCTGATGGCCCAGGTGGTGGTGGGCGGCCTGCTCGGCCTGCTGCTCGGCCTCGTCGTCGCCGCGGTCATCGAGGCGCTGCGCCCGACGATCGTAGGTCCCGAGGTCCTGGCCCGTACCCTCGGCGCGCCCCTGCTGGGCCAGCTGCCCCGCTCCCCGGCGCACGACGAGACGCTCCGCGACCGCTGGCTGCCGCACAACCTGCGAGTCGCCGCGAGCGGTGCAGGAGTGCAGGCTGCTCGCCTTGTGGCACTCGGTCCGCCGATCGACCTCACTCGGCTGGCCCGCTGGCTGCGGGAGGGGACCAGTCCGTCTCCGGCCGAGGCCATCGACCAACGAGGTGCCGCCCACATCCCGGCTCCGAGCCAGAACGGCAGTGCGGACCCGTTCCCCAACGCCGAGCTGACAGCGCTCGAGGCACCGGCACAGCAGATGGGAGCAGCGCCGACTCACGAGGGCAGCCGGTCCTCGACCGGCATCGTGGTGGTGGCCCCCGACGTGCTGCGCCGGGACGACCTGGATGCGCTCGAGCACCGTCTCTCCGTGACCGGGTGGCCGCTGATCGGCGTGGTCACCTACCGGCATCGCTGGTTCGAGAAGCCCGCGAAGCCCCCGTGGGGCCCCGGTTCCGTGCCTGCTGCGGAGCACGAGTCGTCCCCGTCCAGCGTCCCCGCTTCTTGAGGAACCGGTGAGCAGACAACGCCAGCTCGTCCTGCCGGACCCGCGACTGGTCGGGTCCGGTGGGCCGGTGCAGGTGCGTCCGCGCAGCCATGCCCGCCGGCATGGCCAGGCCGAGGCGCCGGTCCAGGTCAACGCGGCGCTCGGGATGGTCGTGCTCGGCGTCGCCCTGCTGCCGTTCCTGACGCCCAAGGGGCCGGGGCACAGCGCGCCGGTCGACATCGCCCTGATGCTCGCCATCGTGACCGTCATCCTCTGGGCGGGGGTGACCCGGTCGCGGCTGCACGTGCCCTATGTGGTGCCCGTGGCCGGCCTCGTGCTGGTCGGCTGCGTCTCGGCGCTGTTGAGCGACGCGCCCAGTGCAGGAGGCATTGCGGTCGCGCAGGAGATCTTCCTCCTCGCCTGGTGCGCCGCGGTAACGAGCGTCTGCCGAACGCCGGGAGCCCTCCGGGTCGTCGTGCGGGCCTGGTGCCTGAGCGCCACCACCTGGGCCACCTTCCTCGTCGCGGCCGTCGTGGCGGGCCAGCCGGGGCTGGCCGGGGTCGCCGGCGGGGCCGGAGGCAGGGCGCGTCTGCTGTTCGACCACCCCAACATGGCCGGCAACTACTTCCTGATCTCCATCCTCGTCATCATCGCGGCGGGGTACCCGAGGCGCGCTCCGGTGCGTGCCCTGGCGTGCAGCGTGCTCTTCGTGGCCATGGTCCTGGCCGGGTCGAACGCAGCGCTGCTCTCGCTGGCCCTCGTCGGGCTGGCCCTCCTGTTCCTGAGGCTGCGCAGCCGCTCGGGACTGATCACCGCGACCGCGGTCGTGCTCTGCGTTCTCTTCGTGGGGGGCGCCGTCTGGACCGTTGCCGCGCAGCCGGTGATGTCCGCGATCGAGGAGACCGACAACACCGTCGTCCGTTACTCGGTCTCCCGTGGTCCGCGCAGCGCCGACGCCCGACAGATGTTGTTCGCCGCGCAGTACGAGCTGTTCCGCGAGGGGCACCTGCTAGGGGTGGGACCGGCGGGAACCCGCGAGGCCCTGGACGAATCGCCCTCGGCACTGGTGAAGGAGTCGCACAACGACTACCTGGCCACGCTCGTCGAGCGCGGTCCGCTCGGCGTGCTGGCCCTGCTGCTGCTCATCGGCGCGGTGGCGGTACGCGCCGCCAGCGTCGGCCGCCCGCGCCTGTCGGCGGCGTACGCCGCGGTCATCCCCAGGCCAGGTGCTTTGGCTGGAGCCTTCGTGGTGTTCGCCTTCTCCGCAATCACCCACGAGGTGCTGCACTACCGCCATCTGTGGACGCTGCTCGCCATCCTCGCCGCGCTGTACCTGTTCGGTCGACGAGATGCCCGGACAGCTCCCACCGGTCCGGCGGTGCCTGACATCGACCGGACCAGGCGTCCGCCTCCGACCGTCGCGCCGTTCCCGGCCGATGGTCGATAGCTCGGCGACGACACCTGCCCGAGCCCGGCCCTCGGCGACGAGGGTCGTGGCGGCGAACTCGGGCTGGCAGCTGCTCACCTTCGCAGCTCGAGCCGTGGCAGGCCTGGGCGTGGTCGTCCTCGTCGCCCGAGCGGGCGGTCCCCGTTCGTTGGGCGTCTTCCAGTTCGCCCTGACGCTCACCGCCATGCTGCCCTTCTACTACGGCGTCCCGAGCCTGCTCGCACGCGAGGTGGCTCGACGACCCGCCGAGGGGCGGCGGTGGGTCGAGGCGGGCACCCTGATCTCTCTGATCGCCGGCGGGTTCTTCACGCTGGTCTTCGCGGTCGGAGCAATCGTCGTTCACGCGTCGCACGAGACTGTGGTCGCCGTGCAGCTGGCCGGCGTCGGGATGGCCTTCGATGGCATCGCCCGCGTGCAGTTCGCCGCCTTCTGGGCGTGGGAGCGCCTGCGCACGGAGGCGCTGATCACCTCGGTTCAGGAAGCCACGTTTCTCATCGGAACCGCGGTCGTGCTGGGAACGGGCGGTGGCGTGCTGGGCGCCATGATCGCCTTCACCGGGTCGCGCGCACTCGGGGCGGGTCTCGGCTGGGTCCTGGTCGGCCGGCGGCTGGGTGCCCTGCCCGTGCCGCGCGCCGAGGCCCGGTTCCTCCGGACCACCGTCCGACGCTGCACGCCCTTTGCGGTGAGCGACACGTTGACGCTCACCTACATGCGTGCCGACTCGGTGATGCTGGGGGTCATCCACGGGCCGGTCGCCGTCGGCCTCTATCAGGCGGGCACCAACCTGGTGCTCTACTTCAACGTCCTCGCCCGCAGCGTCAACCACGCCCTCTACCCCAGGATGAGCAAGGCGTGGCCCGGGCGGCTCGGCGACTTCCGCCGTCTTCGCTACGCCTCGTTCAGCACGATCGGCCTGATCGCGATGCCGGTCACCGTCGCGTGCCTGCTGCTCGCTCCTCGGACGTTCCAGTTCCTGTACGGACCGCGCTTCGACCGTGCGATCCTCACCTACCAGCTGCTCGTGCTGGTGATCCCCGTTCGCATGCTCGGACACACCCTGAGCCTGTCGCTCGCCGCCGCCGATCGCCAGACCCGCCGAACGGTCGCGGTGACCGCCGTGGCGGTCCTCAACGTGGCGCTGAACCTCTACGTCATCCCCCGCTGGTCCTACCTGGGCGCAGCGGTCACGACGATCATCTGCGAGACCCTCCTCTTCCTGTTGTACGCCCTCTTCCTGCGGCAGGTCGCCGGGCGCTCCGACATAGTGCGTGCCATGGTCCTCCCCGGAGTCGCGACGGTGCCGATGGCCGCCGCGATCCTGGTCACCAACGGCCAGCACCTGCTGGTCTCCGTGCTGACCGGCGCGGCGACCTACGCAGTCACCCTCGTCGGGCTGGCGTTGGCGCGTGCACCCCGGGACACGGGTCGGGTGCGACCCATGCAGGCGATGATGAACCTGGTGAGAGGAACGTCGTGAGAAGCATCGCCGAGGGCCGGAGGGGTGGCGACCTGCCGACTTTCATCGTCATCGGAGCAATGAAGGCGGGGACCACGAGCCTCTACCACTACCTCCGGCATCATGACGAGGTCTTCATGCCCAAGGTGAAGGAGCTCGACTTCTTCGTCGAGGAGATGAACTGGTCCCGTGGTGTGGACTGGTACGCACAACAGTTCGCGGGCGCCGATGCCAAGGCCGTGGCTCGCGGTGAGGCATCCACGGTCTACGCCAAGTTCCCGCGCTACCGAGGGGTCCCTGCGCGGATGGCCGCCGTGGTACCGGACGTTCGCCTCGTCTACGTCGTGCGCGACCCGATCGAGCGCATTCGTTCGCACTACCGGCACCGCGTCGCGATGGGCGCCGAGACCGCGGGTCCCGATGTCGCTCTCTTCGAGAACCCGATCTACCTGGACTACAGCCGATACGCCCTGCAGGTCGAGCAGTACCTCGACCACTTCCCACCGGGGCAGCTGATGGTCATCACGTCCGAGGCACTGCGGTCCGAGCGTGCACCGACGATGCGGACGGTCTACGCGTTCCTGGGGGTCGACCCCGACTTCGTGGCGCCGGTCATCGGCACGGAGTTCTACCGGACCGACCAGCGCCGCAGCTACCCGCCCGTCGTCTGGTCCGCCCGACAGCTCGTGAAGCGCCGCTTCCCGCAGGCCAAGCGGGCGAAGGAGCTGGTCGACTCCGTCGCCTCGAAGAGGCGGCGGGCGGCGGCCGAGCCACTCGGCGCGGCGGCCGGTGCAGGGGGCAGCGCGCCGGCAGGACCGGACGACGACTCGTTCCCGTCACCCCTTCGCGAGCGACTCGCGGAGCTCCTCGTGGACGACGTGGCGCGGCTGCGGAGTCATGTGGGGCACGGGTTCGACGGGTGGGGAATCGCCTGACTGGGTGTGTCCCTGTTCGGACTCACCGGCTTCCCTTGACCACCGGCCCTGGGGAGGCGGTGGTTCTTGGTTGCCGTCCGAGCGCCGCGTGAGCGCGGTCTTACCTCGGTTCCGACCCAGCGCCCCCGTGGTGCAGGGTGACGGTCGGCTCTTCCCCGGCCCATCCGGGTGCAGACGCGGTGCGAGCGTCAGGCGGCCGCGTGAAGCGGCGGTGATGGTGGTGACGTCGTCGTGTCGGTGGCCGGGGGGTAGCGGGCCAGGTTGACCACGGCGTTCACGTCCCGGTCGATGGCGAGGCCACACGCCTCGCAGGTGTACGTCCGGTCCGACAACGCGAGGTCGGCCTTCACGGCGCCGCAGCCCGAGCACGTCTTCGACGACGGAAACCACCTGTCGGCGACGACCAGTTCGGTGCCGTACCAGGCCGCCTTGTACTCCAGCTGCCGCCGCAGACGTCCGAAGGACGCGTCCGACACGACCCGGGCCAGCCGCCGGTTGCGCAGCATGCCGGCCGCGTTCAGATCCTCCACCACGACGGTCGTGTATCCCTTGGCGAGGCCGGCCGTGATGGAGTGCAACAGTGTGCTGCGCAGCGCGGCGACCCGGCCGTGGATCCTGCCCAGACGTTTCGCCGCCTTGCGCCGGCCGTTCGAGCCCCGCTTGGTTCTCGCGTACCTCTGGTTGGCCAGCCGCAGCCGTGCCTGGGCGTGCTGGAGCGCTTTCACCCCCTCGATGGTGCCCAGCACTCGACCGTGTTCGTCGGCGATGACGGCGAGGGTCTTGACGCCGAGGTCGACCCCGACCCGGGCCCGGTACCGCCCGGACGTGGAGCGGCGTCCTGGGTGCAGCTCGGCGGCGACGCCGGTGACCGCGACGATCCAGCGGCCGCGCTCGAACCGGAACGCGGCCGCGTACGCGTGAAACCGGCCGGCCGCGAGCATCCTCCGCAACTGCCGTGTGGTCTCCCGCACGCGGACCTCGCCGAGCTTCGGGAACCGGATGCTCTTGGGCGCGGTCGGACGGACCGGGCACGCCTTCCCTTCTTGGTATTTTGCGCGCAACCGGAACGCCGGCGCCGTCTTGTGCCTGCTCTTGAACCGGGGGAAGCCCGACGCTCTGCCGGCACGCTCGCCATTTCGTGAGGACGACCAGTTTGCGAGCGCTTGGGCGGCGTTCACGCTCGCGGTCTCGAACACGTCCGCGGACACCTCACCCCGCCAAGTCAGCCCCGGCGACCCGTCGGCGTTGATCGGGGCGTCCGGGTCGCGACCGTCCTTCCACGTGTTCACGTGGTTGATGAACGACACCTTGCTCCACGACAGGCTCGGCGTCAGATCCGCCACCGCGACGCCGTACGTCCGCTCGGCCATCCGCTGGTCCAGGTTGGCTTTGACCCGGCCGAGGTGGTGGTTGAACGCCAGCCGGGACGCGCCCGCATGCGCCAGCAGCCGCTGATGCTGGGCGGCGGTCACCTCGAGAGTGAACCGGAACGTCGTGGCCCGGGACAGCCGCACACCGGTGTGCGACACCAGCACGGCACCGTCCGTCGCGGCAACAGCAACTTCACCCACGAAGCTGATGGTGCCGCAGACCACGGACACAACCAGCAGCCCGAGTAGGGACACACCCTGTGAGGACGGTCACCCCTCCTCGAGGCTCACCAGCCGTGCACCGTCAGGAGCCGATGACTCGCCGAGAGCCTTCCGCATGACGTTCCGATAGGCCGACCGGATGGACTCCGGCGACCAGCTGGACAGGTCCGCGACGGGCTCGGCGGGGACGGGCCGAAGGCCGGTCAGCGCCAGGTAGGCCGTGTCGACCACGCCGGCCAGGTCGCCGCGGGGCACGACCGCGCCGGCTGCCCCGAGAGACAGGACCTCGCGGACGCCCTCGACCTCGAACGCAACGAACGGGGTGCCCTCGGCGGCCGACTGGACGAGTACCTGGGGCAGGCCCTCGGCCTTGCTGAGGAGCAGGACGAGGTCGGCCCCTCGTAGGGCGTCGCTGATGTGCTGCGCCTCGCTCACGTGTCCGGTCAGGACCGCGTGCTGCTCCAGCCCCAGCTCCCGCAGCCGTGCCTCGAGCATCGACCGCTGCGGCCCGTCCCCGGCGACCAGCAGAAATGGTGGGGTGGGTAGCCGCGAGCTCAGCGCCAGCAGCACGTCGGGCAGCAGCATCGCGTTCTTGCGTGGCTCCAGGCTGCCCACGAAGCAGATGAGCGGGCGGCCGGGCGGCACGCCATAGCGTTCACACAGCAACCGGCGGGCATCCTCGCGGGGCAGGACCTGAGAGGGCAACGGGACACCGGACCGTACGATGTGCAGCCGGTCGGTCGGCACACCCAGGGCCGCATACCTGTCGGCGAGGTCTGTCCCGACGACGCAAAAAGCCGCGGTCCGCCCACCGAGCATGCGTTCCATGCGCCTGAAGACGACGTCCGCAACCCGGCCGTAGCCCGGACCGAAGCTTGCCATCGACAGGGAGTGCACCACGATCGGCCCACGGGCGGCGGGGGCAGCCATCCGGCTGACGACACCTGCCTTCGACTGATGGCTGAAGACGACGTCGTACCGGCCGTGACGCAGGATGCGCCGCAGGTTCACCACCGACGCCAGGTCCCGTCGCGGCGAGACAGGGCGGACCAGGGTCTGCAGCACCCGCACCTGCTCCACTGACGTCTGCTCGCGCGCCAGCTCGAGGTCAGAGTCCGGACCGACCAGCAGGTGATGATGCATCTCCGGCAGCGCCAGCACCAGGTCTCGGATGCGCCGTTCTGAGCCACCACGCCGATAGCGCGTACACACGTGGAGAGCCAGGGCGCCGCCGGGCGGCGTCGACCTCGTCCCCACGGTTGGTACTGACACTCGGAGGCCCCCCTCGCAAATGTGCGACTTCCATTGTCCTACATCGCGGCCGATCGCGGCTGCCTTTCCGTCGGAATCAACGCGTTGACCTGCAGCGACGTGGCGCGACCCGTGCTCAAGCCCACGGTGCGCGATCCACGGCGGTTACGATGCGACGCACAAGCTCGCTGCGTTCGTCGGCAGTCGCCTCGGCCCCGCTGACCTCCAGGACGCGCTCATGTCGCGACATGTCACTCGCCCACCAACGGACCAGCCGGTCGAGCAGCTCTTCGCCCAGCACCAGCTCGGGCAGACGCGCCTCCCCCGACAGGTTCTGGGTGCGGCTGTGCTGCGACGTCCTCGACGCCAGTCGCTGCTCTGCGATCACCGGAGAGGTGCGTACGACCACGAGCAGGTCCGGCTCACGCCAACCGGCTGAGGCGTCAAGTGTGCCGATCACGGGCTCGACGTCACCGCGCAACCCGATGGACCACAGGCACTGCAGCAGTCCCTCGTCCAGGATGTGCACGCTGCGTCGCGAGCCGGGCCGGCCCAGCAGGTGCTGTGCCACGTGCCACTGGACCAGCCTGGCGGCCGCTTCGCCCGGACCGCCCTGCCCGGAACGACGGATGCACCGCGCAAGCCGCATCGACAACCCAGGCTGACGCAGCGCGGCTGCTGCTGCCGCGGTGGCCTTGCGCGAGATCCGACGGCCGGTGCCGACCGTCGCCGCCATCGGCAGCTGTGGCTGTGCGACGGTGACGCCCCGCGCGGCTATCGCGGTGGCGACCGCGTCACCCAACCATGACTTGCCTGCACCGGGGATGCCCGCGAGCTCGACGGTGAAGGGTCGCTCGACCGGGGCTCGAGTCGCGCGGTGACCGGTGTCGCTCAGAGCCGGTCCCAGATGACGGGCCGCATCTGCGCGAGGACATCCTCGCTGGGGAGTGCGGCGTCGAGGACCACGGCGTCGGTGACGCCCCAGTCAGCGTTGTACACCTCTGCCGACCGTTGGCGCACGAACACCTCAGGGTCCACGCCTCTCTTGCGGGCGACGGCGATGTCGGGGTCCACCCGCAGAACCATGACGACGTCCGGCTCCGACATCTCCGCATAGCAGCGCTGCTCGAGCTCGATGAGCAGCCGAGCCGGGCGGGAGAGCCCCTTCCGCGGGATCCATCGGGTCCTCGAACCGTCCATGAGCGTGACCTGTGGCACGGGGAACCGGTCACACACGACGATGTCCCCGCGCGCGGCCCGCCGTCGGTCGCGGCGGTGCTGGCGCCGCCGGTCCCGGGCCGTCACGACCTGCCAGAGCAGCCAGGGATATCCAGGGAACTCGTCCCCGTGCTCGGCGGGCGCCGGGTAGTTCGGGAGCCACGGAGTCCGGACCATGCCCGTGCCTCGGCCGACGAACATCACTCCCTTCACCAACACCGTCGCGATCGACCGCGGTGGCTTGCCGAGATGCGATGCGCGGACAGGGAACGGTCCGCCCAACCAGGAGACGACACCGTCGACGGCGGTGGACTTGCCGGCTCCGTCGCCACCGACGATCGCGACCACGGCGCCGCCGGGCACCAGCCGCTTGGTGTTGCGCTGCCTGAGCAGGTAGCGCCGCGCGACCCATTGCACCCGACGCTGGCAGCGCACGGCGGTGTCGAGCGTGGGAGGGCGTCGCGCGTGATCGGCCAGGGCGGCGACAAGGCGACGTCCGGCTGCCAGCTGCCGCATCATCGACTGCCGCTCCCGCAGGGACCGGCAGTAGTCCGACCAGCATGACCAGCCCACACCCGACAGGTGTGTCTCCACAACGTCGCGGAGCATCTCGGGATCCGCCCGCGACCAGAGGTAGTCCAGCTCGCGGCGCTCGCCCTCCCGTAGTCCGGCGAGGCCGAACAGCGCCGCGTCCCACGTCCCGTGCTTGAGGGCCAGGCGTACGACGAGAACCGCGAGCTCGAACTCCACGGCCGGCACCCGGAACAGCGGCCCCTGTTCCGCTGACGCCAGGTAGGCGTCTGCGATCGGGAGCCGGACGTTCTTGGTCGTGTCGTCGCCGAGCTGCAGGTTGGCCTGGGCGTCGACGTGCACCAACCGCCCCGTGGGCACATCGAGGCCGTAGTAGTGCACCACGCCGGGCATCTGCCGATGCCGCGGCGGCCGGGCCTCCTTGAACCCCATCCGGCCGAGGACACCGAGGAACGTCGCGACGTCACGCCGGTCGACGAGCAGGTCGAGGTCGTTGACGCCGTTCGCTGACAGGTGCAGGGCGTCGTTGCTCTTCCAGTGGCAGTAGGAGACGCCCGCCAGGCGGAGCTCTGCGCAGAGCCCTACGACCAGCTCGAGCGGCGGGGCGTCGGCGGAGCCGATCCGGGTGACGGTGTCGTGCCCCGGCACGTCGGGAGGACCCGGCGACCGCCGGGAGGCCCCTGACATGGGTCGGCTGGCAGCATCCACAGTCGGTTTCCCCCAGTCGGCCTGACCACGCCGTTCGGCGCCTTCCGCTTGCTTCAATGATGCCGGGCGGGGGTACTGCATGGGGCGACTTTCAGGTCCTTCAGACGGCGCCTTCGCGTCGGAGCACGACGACGACCGTGCGGGCCAGGATGCGAAGGTCGAACAGCAGTGACCACTCGCGGACGTATCGGAGGTCGCAGTCGATCGCCTGCGCCCAGCTCAGCGTGGAGCGCCCGCTCACCTGCCACAGCCCGGTGATCCCGGGCTTCATGCTCAGCCGCGCCCAGTCCTCGGGGGCGTACAGGGCCACCTCGACGGCGCGCTGGGGCCGGGGGCCGACGAGTGACATGTGCCCGAGCAGCACGTTGACGAGCTGGGGAAGCTCGTCCAGGGAGGTACGACGCAGGAACGCCCCGAGCCTCGTGATCCGTGGGTCGTTCGGGACCTTGAACAACGGCTCCCCGTCTCGTCCGTTCTCCGCGAGCAGGGCCTGCAGCTCGATGTCGGCACCGTCGCGCATGCTGCGGAACTTCCAGATGTGGAACTCGCGACCGTGGCGACCGATGCGCTCCTGACGGAAGATCGCCGGACCTGGGGACCCGAGCCGGACCCCGATCCCGACCACGAGGAGCAGCGGCAGCAGACCCAGCAGCAGGGCGAAGGCCGCGAACCTGTCGAGGATCTCCTTCGCGGCCAGCCGGAACAGGTGGGTGCCGGTCGCCGGTGCGCGCAGCCGCGCGCGCGGCGGCACAAGAGTGACGGGCGGGGCCAACAGGTCGTCCTGGACGAGCGTGCCGCCACCTTGTTGCGGCAGAACGGCGATCACCGGACCCTGCGTCACACTCAGCTCGGGCGCCGTGCGGCGGGAGGCGAGCCGGGGCCAGCGCGGTCGGACTGTGACGTGACCGCTCACTCAGACCCCCAGCGACAAGACCGGCTAACGGCGGGGAGTCGGTCGGGTCCCCGCGGCTACCCCTGCCGCGCGGACGTCGTCAACCCCCCGGTCGGCTCAGGTCGCGCGGTCGCCGTGGCGAACCGCCGTCGATCCTTGCCAACGACTTCACGCTAGGCAGGCGCCGTCCTCACGGGATCCGTCGAGATGCTGAGATCGTGTACGTCATCCGCGGTCCGGGTCGGTGAGCCGTCGTCCGGCGGCGGTCTTACGACAAGGATTCCGGGGTGTTAGCGGGGAACGATGCGAATTGCGGTAGTCGGTGACGAGTCACGAGGAGCACCGCGCTGAGCCGAGAGTGGACATGGAGCTTCTGGATGATGCGCTGCACGTGCGTCCGCGTCGTCTCGCGGCTGATCGCGAGTGACTCGGCGATGGCCGTCGTGCCCAGTCCATCGGCCAGCAGTGAGAGCACCTCGCGCTCGCGGCCGGTGAGCTGTGCGACCAGCCGGTCCACCTCGTCGCGCTCGTCCCGTCGATGGATAAGACGTGCGAAAACGCTTCCCAGGACACTCGCGGGCATGATGGTCTCGCCACGCACGACCGCCCTGATGACCTCCGTGAGCCGGGCGATCGTGACGTCAGGTCGGACACACGCGCGGGCGCCGGCCTCTACTGCCTCGACAAGGGCGTTCTCGTCGTCCTCGTCGACGAGCAGGACGACCAGGCAGTCCGGCACACGCGTGGAGAGCACCCTCGTCAGCGTGACCCCGTCGCACCTGCTGAGCAGCTGGTCGACCACCGCGATGTCGGGCCGGTGGCGGACAGCCTCCGCGAGGGCCAGGATGCCGTCGGACCCTTCGGCCACGACCTTCAGGTCCGTCTCGCGGTCGAGCACTGTGCGGACGGCGTCCCGGAACAGCTGCTGTTCGTGCGCGAGCAGGACCGCGACCGGTGCCTCGGTGTTCACGGCACCCTGGCCGCCGGTACAGCATGGACGGACGCCATCCGGGTGAGACCGTCAGTCAGCCCGACGGTGGGAACGTAGCCGAAACCCTCCCGGGCCACCGTGGTGTCCGCTGCCGTGTGACGCACATCGCCGCGCTGCACGGGGAGCCGCACGATCTCGACGGGTTTCACGATCTCGGAGACCAGCCTCACGACCTCGTGCATCGACGTCCGGGACCCGCCGCCGATGTTCGCGACCCCGGTCCACCCGGAGGTGGCAGCCTTGCGCATGGCGGTGATGACGTCGCCGACGTAGGTGAAGTCGCGGGTCTGCTCGCCATCGCCGTAGAGGAAGAACTGCCCACCGGCAGCTGCTGCCTCGATCAGACGGTGGAAGGCCATGTCCGGTCGCTGCCGTGGTCCGTAGACGGTGAACAGGCGCAGGGAGGCCGTCGGCACGCTCGCCGTCGTCCGGTAGAGCTCGCAGAGGTGCTCGGCGGCCAGCTTGGTGACGCCGTACGGGGAGACCGGCCGCGGCCGGACCGACTCGACTGTCGGGTAGGCCTCTGCGTCCCCGTATACCGATGAGCTGGACGCGTAGACGAACTTGCGCAGCTGGATGTCGCGTGCCGCTTCGAGGAGCCGTTGGGTCGCCAGCAGGTTCCGTTTCGCGTACGTGCGGAAGTCCTCCCCCCACGACGGACGTACGCCGGGCTGGCCGGCCAGGTGGTACACGACCTCGGCGCCCTCGAGCAGGGCGGGCAGCGGAGTGGTGAGGAGGTTCGCTCTTTCCAGCCGGAAGCGCTCGTGCCGCAGCAACCCGGTGATGTTGGCGTGCTTGCGTCGCGGGTCGTAGTAGTCGGTGAAGCAGTCGATGCCGATGACATCGTCACCGTTGTCGAGCAGGTGCTCGCACAGGTGCGACCCGATGAACCCGGCAGCGCCGGTCACCACTACTCGCATGACGCCCCCCAGATCAAACCGACACAAACATGCGCGGGTGGAGGGGGACGTCGGTAGTGACGTCCCACTCACCCGGAACACCGACGGTAGGTGCCCCGACGTCTTGCGTGAACCGACCAGGTAACGAGTTCGGCTACGTCATCTGGCGGAGCGCGGCCGAGCGGCTGTCACGTTCGCGAGCCCCGCCCGCCGGGCGGCCGCCACCGCCGCCAGAGAGCTGTGCACACCCAGCTTGCCGAGCACCTTCTGGGTGTGCGTGCGCACGGTGTTGGGAGACAGGAAGAGGCGCGCGGCGATCTCGCTCCGGTCGAGCCCTTCGGCCATGCAGCCGAGCACCTCGCGTTCCCGCGGCGTCAGTCGTTCGAAGGCCTGCTCTCTCTCATCGGTTACCTGCCGCGGCTGCGCGATGGTGGCGAGCACCCCGGTCAGGAGCCGGGGCGGGACCCACGTCTCGCCGCCGGCGACACCACGCAGCAGGTCGAGCAGGTGCTCGAACGAGCAGTCCTTCGTGATCCACCCCGATGCGCCCGATCGAAGAGCCGAGATCACCCGCGGCCGGTCCTCGTCGGCACTCAGGATCACCAGGCGCAGCCGCGGGTGCAGCCCCAGCAGCTCCGAGCCCAGGATGATGCCGTCGTCGCCGGCGAGGTCCTCGTCCACGAGCGCGACGTCGGCGTCGTGCCTCGCGAGGGCACGGCGAGCCAGCTCGGCCGTCGGGACGGCCGCGACGACGTCGAAGCCGTCCTCGGTCCGCAGCCGCTCGGCCAGCGCCTCACCGAACGACAGGTGGTCGTCGACGACCAGCACGCGGATGGTGTCCGGCACGGCATGCAGCCTCGATGCGGTGTCCCCCTGACGAGCGGCACGCGCCAGCACTTCCGTCACGAGGACCTCCGCAGCGTCGACGCCGGGTGCACGTCCGGCCAACCGGCGTTGACCACCATCGCCGCGGCCTGGAGCCGGGAGTGTGCCCCGAGCTTGATCAGGATGTTCTGCACGTGCGTCCGGGCGGTGTTCGCCGTGATGCCGATCGCCCGGGCGATGCCCTCGGTGCTCTCGCCGTCGACCAGTCGATGGAGCACCTCGAGCTCCCGGGCGGTCAGGTAGCGGAGCATGCGTGCGACGTCGGACTCCGCAGCGTCGCGCCTTTTCGACTCGCGCACACCGGCGACCTCGATGACCGTCTCGCCGTCCATCACCCGGTCGAGGACGTGAACGATCGCATCTATGGTCTGGTCCTTGTGGGTGAACGCGGCGACTCCGGCGCCGACGGCGGCGGCAACCGTGGCCGGGTCGGCGGTGGCGGAAAGGATCACGACCTTCGTACGCGGCGCGAGTGCCCGCAGCTGACGGGCGACGTCGACGCCGTCCCCGTCCGGGAACCGGATATCGAGCAGGCAGGCGTCGGGGTCGGCCCGCACCACCGCATCGACGGCGGCTGCTGAGGACGACACATTCGCCTCCACGACGTGACCTCGGTCGGTCAGCGCGGATGCCAGGGCATCGAGCAGGAGCTGGTGGTCGTCACAGAGAACGAGCCTCATGACGCGCGCAGCCCGGCCCGCTCCTCCATCACCGGGAGACGCAGCCGCACCTGCACACCTCCCAGCGTGCTCTCGCTCAGGTCCAGACTGCCGCCGCACCCTTCGACGATGCCGCGGACGATGTCCAGCCCGAGCCCGCTACCGGGACTTATCGCCCCGAAGCCGGGCCCGTCGTCCTCGATCACGACGTCGACCCATCGGTCGGCATCGACGCGCACGCGCACCAGGCCGTCGGCTCCGGCCGCGCGCACGGCGTTCTCGATGAGGTTGGCGACGGCCCGGCGCACGGCGCTGGGATCGACGACGGCGACGTCGAACGACTGTTCGTCCGGCCCGATGAACTCGAGCCGGCCCGGCCAGGTGATCCGCTCCACCCGGACGACGTCCTCGACGAGCCCGGCGACGACGACCGGTTGCGGGGCCGGCGTCTCGTCGAGCGCCCCGCGGACCATGTCGACCAGCGCGGCCGCCTGCTCCTGGATCCGCAGCATCGCTTCGCGGACCCGGGCATCCACGTCGGACCCCGCCACCGACGACGACGTGATCAGGATCGCTGCGAGCGGCTGGCGCAGGTCGTGGCACAGCTCACGCGCTCTGGTCCATCCATCAGCACATCCGCAACCCTGGACGCCCGGATGCGTCCTGATGTCGACACATGACGGCACCACCGTGTCACCCCCCCAGCGGCATCTCCCACGAGCCGACCGAGTTCCCGGGGACCAGCCCTCGGGCCCCCCCGGTCACGCTCAGAGGATGCAGGTCAACGCTAGGCGTGCGTTCGGACGAGTGCCATGGGCCAACGGCACCAATTCACCGACAGTGACCGGCGATGCGCTCAGAAGGGAATCGGACGGCCAACAATAGGACAACCCCGGCGGTTTCTTCGGCCACCTAGCGTGACGGGTAACCGACCGATTCTTCTCCGCCACGGAGGGTGACTAGTCATTGATGACTAGGACCGCGTATCGCGCCGTCCATAGGCCCCGAGTCGGCGGGTCACCCAACCGCGTTGTGCATACCTACGTCGATTGCCCAACCCCTCCTCCTTCCGTTGATCATGCGCAAGTGGTCGGTTGATCATGTGCAAGTGGTCGGCTGATCATGCGCAAGTGGTCGGCTGATCATGCGCAAGTGGTCGGCTGATCATGCGCAAGTGGTCGGCCCGTGGGCGGCGGCCTCAGGTGTTGAAGGCGTTCTGCGCCCGGTCCAGACCGTCGGCCACCAAGGCCTCCACGGCGTCGGCGGTGCGGTCGACATCGACGCCGAGCTCACCGCGCTCGGCCGCGCCGAAGTCGCGCAGCACGAACGCGGCCGGGTCCATCCGGCCCGGTGGCCGGCCGATGCCGAACCGGACCCGGAGGAACTCGCCGGAGCCGATCGAGCGGCGGATCGATCTCAGGCCGTTGTGGCCGTTGTCGCCGCCGCCGAGCTTGAGCCGCAGCCCGCCGTACGGCAGGTCGAGCTCGTCGTGCACCACCACGAGCCGGTCGAGGGGCACCTTGAAGAAGTCGCGCAGGCCGGCCACCGGCCCACCGGAGTCGTTCATGTGGGACCGCGGCTTGGCCAGCACCACCCGCTCGCCGGCGAGCCGGCCCTCGACGGTGTCGGCATGCGTCTTGTGCCGCTTGAACCGGGCACCCATGCGCTCGGCCAGCAGGTCGACGACCATGAACCCGACATTGTGCCGGTTGCCGGCATAGCCGGGGCCGGGGTTGCCCACCCCGACCACCAGCCAGACGTCACCCTCCGGCATGTCCTCGCCCCGTCCGGTACGGCGCAGCCGCGTGAGTGCGGAACGCAGGCTCAGCCGTCGGCCCGTTCGGCGGCGGCCTCGCCCCCGGCGGGCGTCTCGCCCCCGGCAGGCTGCTCGCCCTCGGCGGGTGCACCCTCGGCCTCGGCGGCGGGGGCCTCCGGGGCCTCGGCGAGCTCTTCGGCGCTCGGCTCCTGCACGATGCCGGCCTCGGCCTCGGCCTCGGCGAGCTCGGCCTCCATCTGCTCGGCGGTCGGGGCCGCCGACACGTTGACGACGAGTGCGTCCGGATCGGTGATCAGCGTGGCACCGGGGGGCAGCACGACGTCCCTCGCGTGGATCTGGTCGCCCACGCCGAGGCCCTCGACAGAGACGTCGACCCCGGCCGGGATGCGCGTGGCCTCGGCCTCGACCGACAGGGTGGCGTGGTCGAGGTGGACCAGGGTCTCCGGGACGGCCTCGCCCAGCAGGTGGACCGAGATCTCCACGGTGACCTTCTCACCGCGCTTCACGACGACGAGGTCGACGTGCTCGAGGAAGCCCTTGATCGGGTCACGCTGCACGTCCTTAGGCAGCGCGAGCTCCTCGCCCCCGTCGACGTTGAGCGTGATCAGGACGTTGGGGGTCTTGAGCGCGAGCATCAGCTCATGACCCGGCAGGGAGATGTGCCGTGGGTCGGTGCCGTGGCCGTACAGGACGGCCGGGACCTTGGCAGACCGACGGATGCGCCTCGCGGCACCCTTCCCGAACTCGGTGCGCGACTCGGCGGCGATACGGACCTCGGCCACAGCTCTTGTGCTCCTCACGGCGTAGTGCGGTGATCACGTGCCGGGCGAGAAGGGGCCGCAGGACCTGACCACCGCGTCGATCACGGAGCCTGTGGGGCGTCCCTCGCCGGGCAACCGCCGCAGTCTAGCCGTGGCCCGGCCGGTGCCCAAACCAGAGGCCGACGTGGGACGTGACTCGTCCCCGGCTCAGCTGAGGCCGTCGAACAGGCTGGTGACGGAACCATCGTCGAACACCGCGCGGATGCCGCGCGCGATGAGCGGTGCGATGGACAGCACCGTGAGCTTGTCGAAGCGCTGCTCGTCGGTGATCGGCAGGGTGTCGGTGACGACGACCTCGCTCACCCGGGAGTTCTTCAGCCGGTCGACGGCCGGACCGGAGAAGATCGCGTGGGTCGCCGCGATGATCACGTCGGCGGCGCCGGCGTCGAAGAGCGCGTCGGATGCCTTGAGGATGGTGCCACCGGTGTCGATCATGTCGTCCATCAGGACGCAGACCCGGCCGGCCACGTCGCCGACGACGCGGTTCGCGCTGGCCTCGTTGGGGCGCTCGTGGTCGCGGGTCTTGTGGATGAACGCCAGCGGTGCGCCACCGAGCGACTCCGACCAGCGCTCCGCCATCCGTACCCGGCCGGCATCCGGCGACACGATGGTGACGCGCTTGCGGTCGACCCGTCGCCCGACGTGGGACGCGAGCAGGGGCAGCGCGAACAGGTGGTCGACCGGGCCGTCGAAGAACCCCTGGATCTGGGCGGTGTGCAGGTCGACCGACATGAGACGGTCGGCCCCGGCCCGCTCGAAGAAGTCGGCCACCATCCGGGCCGAGATGGGCTCGCGACCACGGTGCTTCTTGTCCTGCCGGGAGTAGCCGTAGAACGGCGCGACCACGGTGATGCGCTTGGCCGAGGCCCGCTTGAGTGCGTCGACCATGATGAAGTGCTCCATGAGCCACTTGTTGATCGGCGTCGCGTGGCTCTGGATGACGAAGGCGTCGCACCCGCGGACCGACTCGCGGTAACGCACGAAGATCTCGCCGTTGGCGAAGTCGTAGGCCGAGGTCGGCGTGATGCCGATGCCGAGCTCGTTGCCCACGGCCTCGGCGAGCTCGAGGTGGGCCCGGCCGGAGAAGAGCATCAGCTTCTTCTCGCCCGTGGTCTTGATGAAACTCATGCGGTTGGCCTCTCCTCGTCGCCCGCCCTGTGACCATCCTGCCGTGCCTGTGCCTCCGCGGCCGCGGCAGCCGTGCGGCTCCCGGCCCGTCGTCTGGCCACCCAGCCCCTGATGTTGCGCTGCTTGCCGCGCGCCACCGCCAGCTCGCCGGGCTCGACCCGCGAGGTCACCGTCGAGCCGGCCGCGACGTAGGCGCCGTCCGCGATCTCCAGCGGGGCGACCAGCACAGAGTCGCTGCCGACGAAGACGTGCGCGCCGACGTCCGTGTGGTGCTTGGCGACCCCGTCGTAGTTGGCGAAGATCGTCCCCGCCCCGATGTTGGCGCCCTCCCCGATCGTCGCGTCACCGACGTACGACAGGTGTGGCACCTTGGCGCCTTCACCCACCTCCGCCGCCTTCATCTCGACGAAGCCACCCGCCTTCGCCCCGCGGCCGAGCCGGGTGCCGGGTCGCAGGTAGGTGTAGGGCCCGACGGTCGCCTCGGGTCCGACCACCGCGCCGTACGACGTGGTGTTGACCACCGCCGCGCCCGCGCCGACCTGGGTGTCGACGAGCAGGCAGTTGGGGCCCACGGCCGCGCCGGTCGCGATCTGCGTGTGGCCGCGCAGGAGGGTGTTGGGCTCGATGACCACGTCTGTCCCCAGCTCGACGTCGGCCTCGATCCAGGTGGTCGCGGGGTCGAGCACCGTGACACCCGCGCGCATCCAGCGCTCGACCGTACGCCGGTTCAGCTCGCGTCCCAGGGCTGCGAGCTGGACCCGGTCGTTGACCCCCTCGACCTGCCAGGTGTCGGAGACCGCGATCGCGCCGACCCGCTTGCCGTCGGCGGCGGCGATGCCGAGGACGTCGGTGAGGTAGAGCTCACCCTGCACGTTGTCGGTGGTCAGCCGGGACAGGCCGTCGCGCAGCGTCGCCGCGTCGAAGGCGTAGATGCCGGAGTTGACCTCGCGGATGGTCAGCTGCTCGTCGTTGGCGTCCTTGTGCTCGACGACGCCCGCGACGCTGTCGTCGGCGGACCGCAGCACCCGGCCGTAGCCGGTGGGGTCGGCGAGGTGGGCGGTCAGCAGGGTGACGGCACTGTCGCCGGACGTGTGTGCCTCGAGAAGGGCCTGCAAAGTCTCTCCGCTGAGCAGGGGGACGTCGCCGTAGGTCACCACGACCGTGCCGGCGAGGTCGGGCAGCTCGGCCAGCGCACAGCCGACGGCGTGGCCGGTGCCCCGCTGCTGCTCCTGGACGACGGTGCGGGCCTTCGGGGCGACCCCGGTGAGGTGGGTTGCGACCGCGTCGCGGCCGTGGCCGACGACCACCACGAGGTGGTCGGGCTCGAGCTCGGCTGCGGCCGCGACTGCGTGGTGGACGAGGGTGCGCCCGCCGATCGGGTGCAGCACTTTCGGGATCGCCGACCTCATCCGGGTGCCCTCGCCGGCGGCGAGGACGACCACGGCGGCCGGTCGGTCGGGGGTCACGCGGGGGCGCTCCTCGGCGAAGCGGTCGGGGCAGACCCGAGGATACCTGCCGTTCACCTTCGCGCCGTACCGCACAGGTTCCGAACGCAGCGAGGCTCCGCCAGCTGGACTCGAACCAGCACTACAGAGCTCCAAAGGCTCGCGGGCTACCAATTACCCCATGGCGGATCGTGCGACTCCAGGCTAGACGTTCTGCTGCCCCCGACGGTGCACCGTCCGGCGCCGAGGACGATGCCGTAGAACATCCCCTCCACTCGCTGATAGAGATCCCGACCCTGCCGGACGGTGATCACCAGACAGCCGTGGTAGTCCGGTCCCACGTTCAGACGAACGGTCTTTGGCTTGTGGCGCTTGAGGGTGGCCCGGTGGAACTCCGAGATCGGCACATCCACGACACCACTCCAGAATCGATGAGCCGCCTCGACGTCCGCGCTCTCGTGGATGGAGATCCGGTAACCCCGAAGCTCGGGCGGAACGCCCACGAGGTCGAGCCATCGCGCGAAGACTTGGATCACCCGCGCGTCGCTGTTGGTGAACATCACACGCTCTCGACGGGCGTAGGGCTTGTCCTTCTCCCCCTCGGCCCAGTACAACGCAGCGCCCACGAGAAGGAGCTCACGCGGGCTGAGGTCACCGATCTCCTTGGCAGCCGCGAACTTCGTCTGCTGACGGTCGATCTCACGATGGCGCCGCTCGCGCAGCCATCGGTCGCCGCCGATCCGTTGGGCGTGCAGCGCTCGTTCCGCTAGTCCTGGAGGAACGGGCAGGTCACGGACCCACAGCGAGACCGAGCTCTTCGACACGCCCAGCTCGCCGGCGATCTCGGCGTACGACCTGCCCTCCCGGCGCATGGCACGTGCGCGCTCGCGTTCGGCGTCTTTCGCGCGCGGGCGCTTCGTCCAGTCGGGCGGCGGGGTGCCCACCAGCCAGCCGGAGAGGGTGCTGCTCCGTCGGATGCCGAGCTCCGAAGCGATCTGGCTGGTGCTGAGCCCCTGGCGCCGCAGCGCGACGGCGGCCTGCCGCAGCGCATCGGGATCGTCCATGAGCGCAGTCAACCGCCGAGGTCGGACAGAAACCCGGGCGAGGTTTGAGATACCTACGGAGCGGTAAGTTACGGTACCGTAGGGAAGTGACCTCGACACGGAAGATGCATAGATGACCTCTCCGACCGCGACCGCCACACCCGCCGAGATCCCCAAGGGCACGCTGGGCGACGACCGGAAGAAGTCCTGGGAACAGGTCGCCCTGATCCTGTTCATCGCGATCCCGTTCGTCGCCATCCTCGCCGCCATCCCGCTGGCCTGGGGCGGCTGGCTCGGCTGGACCGACGTCCTGCTGTCGTTCGTGATGTACGCCGTGACGGGGCACGGCATCACGGTCGGCTACCACCGCTACTTCACCCACGGCTCCTTCAAGGCCAAGCGGCCCCTGCGGATCGGCCTCGCGGTCGCCGGCAGCATGGCCGTCGAGGGCCCGGTGATCCGCTGGGTCACCGACCACCGCAAGCACCACAAGTTCTCCGACAAGGAGGGCGACCCGCACTCGCCATGGCGGTACGGCGAGACCGTGCCGGCGCTGATCAAGGGGCTGTGGTTCGCCCACATGGGGTGGCTCTTCGACGTCGAGCAGACCCCGCAGCGCCAGTACGCACCCGACCTGCTGAGGGACCGGGACATCGTCCGCGTGAGCCGCCTTTTCCCGCTCTGGGTCTTCATCTCGTTGGGTCTGCCGCCGGTGCTGGGCGGTCTGATGACCTGGTCCTGGCACGGCGCGGTGACCGCCTTCTTCTGGGCGAGCCTGGTCCGGATGGGGCTGCTGCACCACGTCACCTGGTCGATCAACTCCATCTGTCACGCCATGGGCGAGCACCCGTTCGAGAGCCGCGACCGGGCCGGCAACGTCTGGTGGCTGGCGGTGCTGTCGATGGGCGAGTCGTGGCACAACCTGCACCACGCCGACCCGACCTGCGCCCGGACCGGGGTCCTCAAGGGTCAGGTCGACTCCGGTGCCCGGGTGATCCAAGGTTTCGAGAGCCTCGGTTGGGCCTACGACGTCCGGTGGCCGCGGCCTGAGCGGCTCGAGCGGCTGGAGCGCCTCGCTCGGCTCGAGCGGCCCGATCAGCCCGAGGCTGGGCGAGCGGCCTGATGACGCCCGCCCGGCATGATGGCCGGGTGAGCACACCAGCCGGGGAGAGCGCCGGCGTCCCTGGCAAGCGCGACGGTCGGGCTCGCATGACCGGCAAGGAGCGCCGCGAGCAGCTGCTGGACATCGGCCGGTCGCTCTTCGCGGCGAAGGGCTTCGACGCGACGTCGGTCGAGGAGATCGCGCAGCGAGCCGGTGTCTCCAAGCCGGTCGTCTACGAGCACTTCGGCGGCAAGGAAGGGCTCTATGCCGTCGTCGTCGACCGCGAGATGGGCCACCTGCTCGAGGCCATCACCGGCGCCCTCACCAGCACCGGCCAGCCGCGCGAGCTGCTCGAGAAGGCGGCCTTCGCCCTCCTCGACTACATCGAGAGCTCGGCCGACGGCTTCCGCATCCTGGTGCGCGACTCGCCGGTGGCGCAGACCACCGGGACGTTCGCCAGCCTGATCAGCGACGCAGCCAGCCAGGTCGAGCACATCATGGCCAACCAGTTCCAGGCCCGCGGCTTCGACCCGAAGTTCGCGCCGATGTACGCGCAGATGCTGGTCGGCATGGTCGCGCTCACCGGCCAGTGGTGGCTCGACGCCCGCCAGCCGAAGAAGGCCGATGTCGCGGCCCACCTGGTCAACCTGGCATGGAACGGCCTGTCCGGCCTCGAGACCGAGCCCCGCCTGACCGGCCGAGACCGGTGACGCGGGCTCCTCAGGCTGCGATCGCTCGCTGCGCGACCGCGAAGACCCGGCGGTACGGCAGCACCGTGCCGTACGGACGCTCGGGATAGGCCGGCGCGATCCGCTCGCGGTAGTCCGCGAGGAACTCCTCGTGCTCGCCCTGGTCGAGAGCACTCAGCACCGGGCGCAACCCGGTGCCGGTCATCCAGCGGACCACGGCATCAGGGCCCTCGAGCACCTGCAGGTAGGTGGTCTCCCACACGTCGACCGAGCAGCCGAGGGCGACGAGCGCGTCGAGGTAGGTCGCCGGCTCCTCGGACCGCGGCTGGCCAGGGTCAACACCGGCCAGCCGGCCGCGCCAGCGCGGGGACTCCCTCAGTTCGGCGATCGCCGTATGGGACGGCTCGACGAAGTTGCCCGGGACCTGGAGCGCGAACCACCCGCCGGGCGCCAGGGCGCCGACCAGCCGCGGCAACAGCTCGAGGTGGCCCGGCACCCAGTGCAGGGTGGCGTTGGACACCAGCACGTCGACCGGCCGGTCTGCGGTCCACTCGCGCACGTCCCCGAGCGAGAACCGCAGCCGCTCGTGCTCGCCGTCGGCACGGGCACGCTCGACCATCTCCGGCGAGCTGTCCACCCCGTCGACCTGCGCACCTGGCCAGCGCTGCGCCAGCGTCCGGGTCAGGTTCCCGGGTCCGCAGCCGAGGTCCACGACGTACGCCGGTGCCTCCGCCTCCACGCGCGCGAGCAGCTCGTGGAAGGGCCGTCCGCGCTCCCGCCCGAAGCGCAGGTAGTCGCCCGCATCCCACCGCATCCCGCACCCGCTCTCCGGCCGCCGCACCATGGAATCTTGATATCGAGGCACCTTGCCCATCGAATCTTCTCGATGTCAAGAGGCTCCATGTCGATAGTCTCGACCGGCAAGGTTCCGGCCATCCGGACGGAGGAGGTGACCACGTGCAGGACGAGGTCGACCGGCTCGTCGCGGCATGGGCCCGCGAGCGACCCGATCTCGACGTCCGCCCGCTGGAGGTCCTCAGCCGGGTGACCCGGCTGGCTCGCCACCTCGACCGAGCCCGCCGCACCGCGTTCGCGGCCCACGACCTCGAGGTGTGGGAGTTCGACGTGCTGGCGGCGCTGCGCCGGGCGGGGCGCCCTTACGTCCTGTCCCCCGGCCGGTTGCTCGCGCAGACCATGGTCACCTCCGGCACCATGACCAACCGCGTCGACCGCCTCGAGTCGCGCGGCCTGGTCCAGCGGCTGCCCGACCCGGCCGACCGGCGCGGTGTGCACGTCCGCCTGACCCCACGCGGCAAGGAACGGGTCGACGCGGCGCTGGCCGGCCTCCTCGACGCCGAGCAGGAGATCCTCGCCACCTTGTCGGCACCACGGCAGGACCAGCTGTCCACCCTGCTGCGCACGCTCGTCGCGCCGTTCGAGCACGAGGACTGAGCCCCACCCTGCGTCGCGCGGGCCGTCAGGCCGCGACGAAGCGGCCCTCGACCAGGACCGGCACGACCTGCGAGGCGTCCACCGCCTCGGCGACGGTCACGTCCTCGGCGAAGCCCTTGTCGATCAGCTCGCGGCCCGACGGGCACTCCGGCAACGGTCGCAGCGCGCGGAACGCGGCCGCCGCCGCATCCGCATCGGGGCTCACGACGACGCCGGGGTCCGTCCCGATCAACCGGTCGACCACGGCGCCGGCGCCGACCAGGTCCTCGTAGGCCGGGCGCAGCGAGCCATCGCCCCACTGCTCCCCGGCCGGCACCAACCCGACCCGCCCGAACCGGGCGAGGTAACCCGCGACCGCCCCGGCGTTGCGCAGGCAGCCGGCCACCACCGGCAGGCCGACGTTGACGGCGGCGTGCGCGATGGACGAGCCGTTGGGCGAGGGCAGGATCAACCGCTCCTCCGCGGAGAGCCCGAGCAGGCTGGCCGGCGACAGGGTCGGCCCGTCGTGCGAGAACCGGCTGCCGGCGAGAACCGCCCCGATCTGCCGCGCCAGCTCGCCCGCGTCCTCGCCGCCCCGATGCGGCCACACGAGCACCCCCCGCTCCACCGCCACGGTGACCGAGGTCGAGAAGGACAGCACGTCGACGACGACGATGACGTCGGACGACTCGGCGAGGACCCTGGCGCCCACAGGTCCCCACTCGAGAGCGACAAGCATGCGCGGAGGGTATCCCGGCCCGCCGGGCTCACTCGACCGACTCGGCGAGCTCAAGCCAACGGTCTTCGAGGCGGACCCTCTCGTCCCGCAGGTCACGCAGCGCCCCGTCCAGCTCGAGCACCCGCTGGTGATCGGTCGCGGCCGCCGCAAGGTCGGCGTGCAGCCGGTCCTCCTGCTCGCGCAGCCTGCCCAGGGCCCGGTCCAGCCGGGCCAGCTCCTTGCGCGCGACCCGTGCGGCCGCGGCGTCGCTGGGCGGCGCGCCGCCGTCGCCTGTGCCATCGGTACGACGGGTCGAGCCCGCAAGCAGCTCGCGACGCAGCGCGAGGTAGTCGTCGATGCCACCCGGCAGGTCGCGCAACCCCCCGTCGCCCTGCAGGGCGACCATCCCGTCGCAGACCCGCTCGAGGAAGTAGCGGTCGTGCGAGACGACCAGCAGCGTGCCCGGCCATCCGTCCAGCAGGTCCTCCAGCGACGTCAAGGTGTCGACGTCGAGGTCGTTGGTCGGCTCGTCCAGCAGCAGCACGTTCGGCCCGTCCATCAGCAGCCTCAGCAGTTGCAACCGGCGGCGCTCACCACCGGAGAGCTCGCCGACGGGCGTCCACTGCTCGTTGTCGACGAAGCCGAACCGCTCGCACAGCTGCGTCGCGGTGATCGTGCGCCCCCTCCCGAGGTCGATGACCTGACGCACCTGCTCGACCGCCTCCAGCACCCGCAGCGACGGGTCCAGCTCGACCACGTCCTGCGACAGGTAGCCCGGTCGCACCGTGACCCCACGGACCACACGCCCGGACGTCGGCGGCAGCGACCCGACGAGCATCCGCAGCAACGAGGTCTTCCCCGAGCCGTTCACCCCGACGACCCCGATCCGGTCACCGGGACCCACCTGCCACGACAACCGGTCGAGCAGGACCCGGTCACCGACCGAGAGCGAGGCGTCCTCCACGTCGTACACCGTCCTGCCGAGCCGGGCGCCGGCGAACCGCATCAGCTCCACCCCGTCGCGGGCCGGCGGCTCCTGCTCGATCAGCGCGTTGGCGGCGGCCACGCGGAACCGCGGCTTCGAGGTACGCGCCGGTGGGCCCCGGCGCAGCCAGGCCAGCTCCTTTCGCACCAGGTTGGCCCGGCGCACGTCCGCGGCCGCCTGCAGGCGGTCCCGTTCGGCGCGCGCGAGGACGTACGCCGAGTAGCCGCCGTCATAGGCGTTCACCCCCGCGTCGGCGACCTCCCAGGTGGCGGTGCACACAGCGTCGAGGAACCACCGGTCGTGGGTGACGACCACGACGGCCTCCCTACGGCCGGCCAGGTGCTGCGCCAGCCAGTCGATGCCCTCCACGTCGAGATGGTTTGTGGGCTCGTCGAGCACCAGCAGGTCGTGGTCACCGACGAGAGCCCGGGCCAGGGCGACCCGGCGCCGCTCCCCTCCCGACAGCGGGCCGGTGCGGCGGTCCAGGACATGGTCGAGGTCGAGCGACGAGACACTCGTGCGCCCGGCGCCCATGCGGTCGCCGACGAGCGCGACCAGCACCTCGCGGACCCTGGCGTCGGACGCCCAGCCGTGCGCCGGACCGCCGCCGACGACCAGGTCGCGCACGGTCGCGTGGTGGTCGAGCTCCTCGTGCTGGGCGACGGCGGCCACCCGCAGCCCGCCGGTGTGGGTGACCCGGCCGGCGTCCGGGGTCTCCGGTCCGGCGATCAGCCGCAGCAGGGTGGACTTTCCGTCGCCGTTGCGTCCGACGACGCCGATGCGGTCGCCCTGGGCGACGCCGAGGGAGACGCGGTCGAGCAGGGTCCGTGTTCCGTAGGCCTTGGTGACCGCCTCGAGGTTGACCAGGTTGCGCGCCACCTTCACGTCGCCCTGGAAAGGTGCCCGTCGGCGACCCTGGCGCCGGCGACCGGGCCGTGCGCGCGCTTGACCGACCGGCACGCGCCGCTGGCGCTGAGGGCCACCGCGAGGTCCAGCGCGTGCTCGGTGTCCCGCACCAGCAGCGCGACGGTCGGGCCGCTGCCGGAGACGACCGCGCCCAACGCGCCGTACTCCTCGGCCACCTCGAGCGCCTGCCGCAGCAGGGGCCGCAGGTTGCACGCGGCCGGCTGCAGGTCGTTGCGCAGCGACCGGCCCAGCGCCGGCGCGTCACCGGCCCGCAGCGCGGCCATCAACCGGTCGGAGACGCGCGGCTCGGGCAGCACCCGGCCGGCCCGCAGGCGGTCGCACTCGGCGTAGACCTTCGGTGTGGCAAGGCCGCCATCGGCCAGCGCCAGCACCCACTCGAACCGGCCCCGGGCGAGGGCAGGAGTGAGCAGCTCGCCCCGGCCGAGCCCCACGGCCGTGCCGCCCATCAACGCGAACGGCACGTCGCTGCCCAGCCGGGCCGCCAGCCGGAGCATCTCCGACCGGCTCAGCCCGGTGCCCCACAGCGCGTCGCACGCGACCAACGCGGCCGCCGCGTCACCGCTGCCGCCGGCCATCCCACCGGCGACCGGCACGCCCTTGTGCACGTGCAGCCGCACATCCGGTTCCACGCCGGTGTGCTCGGCGAGCGCCAGGGCGGCCCGGGCGACCAGGTTGGACTCGTCCTGCGGCACGGCGGCGACGTCGACGTCCTTCTCACCACCCACGGTGACGACCAGCCCCTCACCCGTGGCCGCGGTGACGTCGTCGTAGAGGGAGACCGCGTGGTAGACCGTCGCGACCTCATGGAACCCGTCGGACCGGGCCGCGCCCACCGCCAGCTGCAGGTTGATCTTCGCGGGGGCCCGCACGGTGACCGAGGGCATGACCGTCACCCTAGGTGCGGTCGGCCGGGTGCTGCTCGGCCAGCCGGGCGAAGTCGGCCACGCCCAGCGCCTCGCCCCGCAGCCGCGGGTCGATGCCGGCCGTCCGCAGCGCCTCCTCGGCCGCGCCGGCGGACCCGGCCCAGCCGGCCAGCGCGGCCCGCAGCGTCTTGCGACGCTGGGCGAAGGCCGCGTCCACGACCGCGAACACCTCGGCGCGGGAGGCGCCGGTCGGCGGCGGCTCGCGACGGCGCAGCGCGACAAGGCCGGAGTCGACGTTGGGTGCCGGCCAGAACACGGCACGCCCGACCGCACCGGCGCGGCGCACCTCGGCGTACCACGCGGCCTTCACCGACGGCACACCGTAGACGCGCGAGCCCGGTGCCGCGGCGAGCCGGTCGGCGACCTCCGCCTGCACCATCACCAGGGCCCGGGTGACCGTCTCGAACCGCCCCAGCAGGTGCAGCAGGACCGGCACCGCGACGTTGTAGGGGAGGTTGGCGACCAGGGCGGTCGGCGCCGGGCCAGGGAGGTGGTCGAGGCGCAGCGCGTCGGCCGGCATGACGGTGAGCCTCTCGGCGTACGCCGGGGCGTGCTCGGCCACGGTGGCCGGCAGTGCCGCAGCCAGCACGGGGTCGACCTCCACCGCCACCACCCGCCCGGCCGCCGGCAGCAGCCCCAGCGTCAACGAGCCCAGCCCCGGCCCGACCTCCACCACCACGTCGTCGCCGGCCACCTCGGACGCGCGCACGATGCGCCGGACCGTGTTGGCGTCGATGACGAAGTTCTGGCCGAGCGCCTTCCTGGGCCGTAGGCCGAGGCGGGCGGCGAGGGCCCTGACGTCAGCCGGGCCGAGCAGCGTCGACGCGGCGCCACCGGCGTCGTGGCTCAACCGCGTCCGGTCACGAGTAGAGGCGGCTGCCGCACACCGGCCACTGGCCGGCCCCGCTGCGGTTGTAGAGGATCTGCGCGCGGTAGGTCTGCTCCCCGCTGCCGTGGTCGCTGGCCACCCCGGTGCCACCGACGGACTGCCACGTGCTCTCGCTGAACTGGTAGAGCCCGTAGTAGGGCCCGGCGGGGTTGTAGGCGTCCGGGTTGCCGCCGGACTCGCACTCGGCCAGCGCAGCCCAGTTGAGGCCGTCGGCCGTCGGGCTGTTCTGCGGCTTCTCCTTGGTGCCGACCAGGACCACCTCGGTGACGGGCTTCTCCGCGACGCGCTGGCTGACGAGCTTGCGTGAGGCGCGCTTCCCGTCGATGTAGGTCTCCCGGTAGGTGCGCACCCGGATGCCGACCTTGCCCTCCTTCTGCACCTCGGTCTCACCCTCGAAGAGCGCGTCGGTGCGCTTGTTGACCGTCTTGAACGGGATCGGCCGCTCCTCGACGACCCGCTTGCCGTCGACGCGCGTGACTGCCACCACCATCTCGTCGGTGGGCAGGGTGGCGAGGTCGGCGGTGACCCGGTCCTGGCGGCGCAGCTTGATGCCGGCCTCGGCCAGCGCGCTGCGCACGGTGAACGCCGTTGAGGTGAGCTCGTGCCGCTTGCCGTCGGCGAGGAACGTCAGCCGCTGCGGCTGCCGGACGTCCAGCGCCATGCCACCGCGGGCGATGCGGGCCGACCGGGACGCGCTCACGTAGGCGCCCTCGGTGCGGATGCCGAACATGGTCAGGGCCTCGTCGACCTCGCGTGCCGTGGTCCACACGGTGCGGGTCTCGCCGTCGAGGGTGAGCAGGATGGGTCGCGCGTAGCGGACCACGATCGTGTCGCCGTCCTCGAGGCGCTCGTCGGGTGCGGGGGTGACCAGGTCCTGCCGCTTGATCGCGATGCCCTCGCTGTCGAGCACGTCCCCGACGGTCCGCCCGAAGCTGCGCAGCTCGTGGCGCTGGCCGTCGATCGAGATCGTCACGGTCTTGTCGAACGCCACGAAAGCCGTGGTGCCGGCGACGAGCGCCGTGACCACGACCGCTTGAGCCGCCAGGGCGAGGAGAGTGCGTCGCAAACGGCGCTCCGTCCTCGTCGGGTTCGGTGGGTCGGGGCCGGCCTGGGCCAGGGCCCCATGAGAGTCCGGACCGGCCGAATCCCCCCGGGACGCTAACTATCCCGCACGGAGATCGTCAAACCGCCCATCCCACCCCCAACCTCCCTCCCCCCTCCCCCCTATACCTGCGTTGATCATGCGCAAGTGGTCAGATGTCGACAACGTCGCAGGTCAGCGCCTCAACATCTCGCGTTGATCATGCGCAAGTGGTCACCGTGCGGCGTGTCCCGACCCTGCCTCCGGGTGCGCAGTCAAGCCGGGCCCCGACCATCTGTGCATGATCAACAGGACGAGATGGGGCCCTGACCTGCGACAACGCCAGGGGCTGACCACTTGCGCATGATCAACGCGGTAAGAAGTGGGGGGTGGGTCACCAGGGGTCGAAGGCGGCTGCGGTGTTGGCGGCGACGGCGGTCGCCAGGGTGTCTTCGGGCAGCCCCATGACCTCCGCCATCGCGCGCAGGGTCAGCGGGACCAGGTAGGACGCGTTCGGCCGGCCCCGGTGAGGCGTCGGCGCGAGGTAGGGGGCGTCGGTCTCGACCAGCACCCGGTCGGCCGGGGTGACCGCGAGCGCGTCGCGCAGCCCCTGGGCGGTCTTGAACGTCACCGTCCCGGCGAAGGACAGCCACCAGCCGCGTTCGACACAGTGCCGGGCCATCGCGACGTCGCCGGAGAAGCAGTGGAACACCACCCGGTCGGGCGCGCCGGCGTCCTCGAGCACCCGCAGCACGTCGGCGTGGGCGTCCCGGTCGTGGATCACCAGCGCCTTGCCGTGCCGCTTGGCCATCTCGATGTGGGCGCGGAAGGACGACTCCTGCACGCCGCGGCCGTCCACGCCGGTGCGGTAGTGGTCCAGGCCGGTCTCCCCCACAGCGCGTACGACGGGGTCCGCCGCCAGCAGGTCGATCTCGGTCAGGGCCTCGTCCAGCCGGCCGGACCCGGCCAGCCGTGGTGCCTCGTTGGGGTGGATCGAGACACCCGCGACGATCTCGTCGTACCGCCGCGCGACGTCCACCGCCCACCGGGCGCCGGCCCGGTCGCATCCGATCTGCACGATCCGGGGGACACCCACGGCGGCGCCCCGTCGCAGCGCCTCGTCGACGGGGAGCCGGTTCTCCGGCGGGTCGCCGATGTCGAGGTGGCAGTGGCTGTCGGCGACCGCCACCCGCAGCGGCTCCGGCGCCTGGGGCCGGTCACCCTCGACCGATCCACCGCGCGCCCGGGTCGGCGCATCGCTCACGGCGCGTCCGGCTCCTCGATGCGCGGGAACAGCGGCTCGATCTTGGTGACCTTCGACCCACCCGGGAGCCGCCCCCAGGTGGCGACCTCGTCGACGCGCTGGGCAGTCAGCGGGCCGAGTGAGGGCTCGGCGCCGAGCGCGGCCCACAGCTTGGCGGCGGCCTTGGGCATCACCGGATTCAGCAGCACGGCCAC
>JBOGDY010000004.1:0-31141 GCA_050742955.1 Actinomycetes bacterium
TTCATCGCGCTGGAGGCCAGCATGGCGGGGGCGATGAAGGCGGTGTAGCTCACCAGCTCGCCGCCCGGCAGCTCGACGTCGCCCACCAGCTTGGCCACGCCGACACCGATGGACAGCAGGTAGAACAGTGGCTCGAAGAAGCCGGAGACGAGCACCAGCCAGCTGGCTCGGTAGACCCTGGCGTTGCGCTCCACCAGGTAGCGGGCCCGGCCGCTGCCGAGCAGCCGGTGGAAGGAGCCAGGCGGCACGACCCGCAGCGGGGCCGTCTGGGAGCTCATCAGTCCACCAGCCGCCTGGCCAGTGCCCGGTGGGCCAGCAGGAAGCCGGCGACGACCCACAGCGAGAGATAGCCGACGTGAACGGCGGCCGAGAGCAGGTCGGGGCTACCGAGGACCAGGTCGCGGCAGAGGTCGACACCGTGCCAGAGCGGGATTGCCCAGGCCACCGGCTCGAGCCAGCCGGGCAGCTGGGACACCGGGAAGAACGTGCCGGAGAACAGGAACATCGGCATGATCCCGAACCGGAACAGCATCGCGAAGCCGCTGTCGTTCTGCTGCGTCGCGGCGAAGGCGAAGATCGGCGTCGTGTAGGCAAGCCCGGTGAGGGCGCCCGCCGGCACGGCCAGCACCGCCCACGGCGACTCGACCGCCCCGAAGGCCCAGATGATCAGCAGGAACACGGACACCGTGGTCACGAGCCGGAACACCACGAACAGCACGTGACCTGCCAGCACGTCGACGACGCGCAGCGGAGTGGCCAGCATCGCGTGGTACTGCCGCTGCCACTTGATGGCGCCCATCACCGGGTAGGTCGACTCGAACGACGCGGTCTGCATGGCCGTCGCGGCCAGCAGGCCCGGCGCGAGGAACGCCAGGTAGTCGCCGCCCGGGACGCCGGACGACCCGCTGCCACCGTCGACGAGCGAGCCGAGGCCGATCCCCATCGCCGCGAGGAAGCCGACCGGCCCCAGCACGCTGGAGAAGGCGGAGCCGCGCCACACCCGGCGGTACTGCACCATCCAGTGCCCGAAGGCGCGCAGCGTCAGCTCGACCGTCGACGGCCGGCCCGTCGCGGCGGCCGGCCGCCGCTCCGTCCCGGTGCCGTGCCCGGCCATCAGTCGACCAGGGTGCGGCCGGTCAGCCGCAGGAAGACGTCCTCGAGGGTGCTGCGGCGGACCAGCACGGAGAGAGCCACGACGCCGAGACGGTGCACCTCGGCGGCGGCCGCCTCGCCGTCGTCGGCGTAGAGCAGCACCCGGTCGGGCAGCACCTCGACCCGGGAGAGCAGGACGTGCAACGGCTGGGTCGGGTCGGCGACCAGCGCCTCGACCTTCTCCCCCGCCACGTCGTTGTCGCCGGGCTGGAAACGCAGCTCGACCACCTCGCGCGTCGACCACTCACGGATCAGGTCGCGTGGCGCCCCCTCGGCGGCGAACCGACCGCCGTCCATGACGACGAGCCGGTCGCACAGCTGCTCGGCCTCGTCCATGTAGTGGGTGGTGAGCACCAGCGTCACGCCCTGCTGCTTGAGGCGGAACAGCCGGTCCCACAAGGCGTGGCGTGCCTGCGGGTCCAGGCCGGTCGTCGGCTCGTCGAGCAGCAGCATCTCGGGCTCGTTGATGAGGGACCGGGCGATGGTGAGGCGGCGCTTCATGCCGCCGGACAGCGGTTCGACCCTGCTGTCGGCCCGCTCGGCGAGCTGGACGAACTCGAGCAGGCGGTCGGCCCGCTCGGCGAGAACCGCCCGCGGCAGCCCGAAGTAACGCCCGTAGACCATGAGGTTCTCGCGCACCGTGAGCTCGACGTCGAGGGTGTCCTCCTGCGGCACCACCCCGAGCCGGGCCTTGATCTGCGACGCCTCGACGGCCGGGTCCATGCCGAGCACCCGTAGCGTCCCGGACGTCACCGGCGACACGCAGCCGATCATGCGCATGGTCGAGGACTTTCCGGCGCCGTTCGGTCCGAGGAATCCGAACGCCTCACCGCGGGCCACGTCGACGTCGATGCCGTCCACGGCGGTGAAGTCGCCGAAGCGCTTCACCAGCCCACGGGCGTGGACCAGCGGGAGCTCCGACGGCATTGACACCTGACCGACACTAGACGGCCGCCCGGACAGCCTTCATCCCGTTTTGGGCGCGGGTGCTCGCCACCGCGACCCCGCTGACCCGCACGCACCTTTGTGACTCAGGTGGCCGATGTGGCGTCGCGATCGCCCCGGGAGCCGTCTCCCGCCGCATTGGTGCGCAGGAATCAGTGATCTTCGGTGACCCGCGGGCACGTCGGTGGGCTCGGCGGCGGAGGCGCTGTCGGTGGTGGGGGTGACAATCGGGGGGTGAGCACCGGCACGGCCCTGTTCTCCCCCGCCACCAGAGCGTGGTTCGAGGGGGCCTTCACCGCGCCCACGGCTGCCCAGGTCGGCGCGTGGGACGCGATCGGCGCGGGCCGCAACGCGCTGGTGGTGGCGCCGACCGGCTCCGGCAAGACGCTGGCTGCGTTCCTGTGGTCGGTGGACCGGCTGGCCAACACGCCGCGGCCCGACGAGGCCTCCCGTCGCTGCCGGGTCCTCTACGTGTCGCCGATGAAGGCGCTCGCGGTCGACGTCGAGCGCAACCTGCGTGCACCGCTCACCGGCCTGCGGCAGGCCGCTGCCCGGCTGGGCCTGCCGGAGCCGGACCTCGAGGTCGCGCTCCGCTCCGGCGACACCCCCGCCGACGAGCGCCGGCGCTTCGGCCGCACTCCCCCCGACATCCTGATCACCACGCCCGAGTCGCTGTTCCTGATCCTCACCTCGCAGGCCCGCGAGTCGCTGCGCGGCGTCGAGACCGTGATCGTCGACGAGGTCCATGCGGTGGCGGCGACCAAGCGCGGTGCCCACCTGGCGCTGTCGCTCGAGCGGCTCGACGCCTTGCTCGACCGGCCGGCCCAGCGGATAGGTCTCTCCGCGACCGTGCGCCCGCTCGAGGAGGTCGCGACGTTCCTCGGCGGGTCCCGCGAGGTGTCCGTGGTGGCGCCGCCGTCGACCAAGACGGTGGAGCTGGAGGTCGTCGTGCCGGTCGCGGACATGAGCGAGCTGGGCCAGCCGACGGGGGAGGTCAGCGGCGCAGCGGCAGGCGAAGAACGCCGTACGTCGATCTGGCCCCACGTCGAGGAGCGGGTGCTCGACCTGGTCTCGGCCCACCGGTCGACGATCGTGTTCGCCAACTCCCGACGGCTGGCCGAGCGGCTGTGCGCCCGCCTCAACGAGATCCACCACGAGCGCGAGACAGGTGAGGTGCTGGACGACCCCGGCTCGCTGGCGCCTGCGCAGGTGATGGCCCAGTCGGGGTCCTCGCGCGGCATCGTCTCCGACGTGGCCAGGGCCCACCACGGCTCGGTGTCCAAGGAGCAGCGGGGCCAGATCGAGGACGCCCTCAAGGCCGGCCGCTTGCCGGCGGTCGTCGCCACCTCGTCCCTCGAGCTGGGCATCGACATGGGCGCGGTCGACCTCGTCGTACAGGTGGAGTCCCCGCCGTCGGTGGCCAGCGGCCTGCAGCGCGTCGGCCGCGCCGGTCACCAGGTGGGGGCGGTGTCGCGCGGGGTGATCTTCCCCAAGTACCGCGGCGACCTCGTGCAGACCGCGGTCGTCGCGGAGCGGATGCGGGCCGGCGCGATCGAGGCGATCCGTTACCCCCGAAACCCGCTCGACGTGCTCGCGCAGCAGATCGTGGCGATGGTGTCCGTCGAGGAGTGGGACGTCGAGGAGATGTACGACGTGGTCCGCCGGGCCGCGCCCTACGCCTCGCTGCCGCGGTCGGCGTTCGAGTCGGTGCTCGACATGCTGGCGGGGCGCTACCCCTCCGACGAGTTCGCCGAGCTGCGGCCGCGGCTGGTGTGGGACCGCGTCGCAGGCACGCTGACCGGGCGGCCGGGCGCTCAGAGGCTGGCCGTGACCAGCGGCGGCACCATCCCCGACCGCGGCCTGTTCGGCGTGTTCCTGGTGGGTTCCGACAAGGGCCACCGCGTGGGCGAGCTCGACGAGGAGATGGTCTACGAGTCGCGGACGGGTGACGTGTTCACGCTCGGGTCCACGTCCTGGCGCATCGAGGACATCACCCACGACCGGGTCCTGGTGTCACCGGCGCCGGGCCATCCTGGACGGCTGCCGTTCTGGAAGGGCGACACGCTGGGCCGCCCCGTCGAGCTCGGCCGGGCGCAGGGCGCGTTCGTGCGTGAGCTCGGCCGGCTGTCGCCGGAGGCCGCGCGGGAGCGGGTGCTGGCCTGCGGGCTCGACGAGTGGGCGGCCGACAACCTGCTCACCTACCTCGACGAGCAGCGTGCGGCGACCGGTCACCTGCCCGACGACCGCACCATCGTGGTCGAGCGGTTCCGCGACGAGCTCGGCGACTGGCGCATCGCGATCCACTCGCCGTTCGGCGCTCAGGTGCACGCGCCGTGGGCACTGGCGGTGTCCGCGCGGCTGCGGGAGCGCTACGGCGTGGACGTGCAGGCCATGCACGCCGACGACGGCATCATGCTGCGGCTGCCGGACACGGAGTTCGACACGACGGGCACCTCCGGCTCCGCTCCCCCGCAGGCCGACGTGGCGACCTTCGATGCCGACGAGGTCGAGTCGCTGGTCACCGCGGAGGTCGGCGGCTCGGCGCTGTTCGCGTCCCGCTTCCGCGAGTGCGCCGCGCGAGCGCTGCTGCTGCCGCGCCGCAACCCCGGACGGCGCACGCCGCTGTGGCAGCAACGCCGGCGCTCGGCACAGCTGCTGTCGGTGGCGAGCGACTACGGCTCGTTCCCGGTGGTGCTGGAGACGATGCGCGAGTGCCTGCAGGACGTCTTCGACGTGCCCGGCCTGGTGGGGCTGATGCGCGACGTCGAAGCACGCCGGGTGCGGTTCGTCGAGGTCGAGACGGCCCATCCGTCGCCGTTCGCGCGGTCGCTGCTGTTCGCCTACGTCGGGCAGTTCCTCTACGAAGGCGACTCACCGCTGGCCGAGCGACGTGCGCAGGCCCTGGCGCTGGACTCGACGTTGCTGGCCGAGCTGCTGGGCCAGGCCGAGCTGCGCGAGCTGCTCGACCTCGACGCGGTGAGCTCGCTCGAGCGCGACCTGCAGCGGCTCTCCGACGAGAGGCAGGCCCGGGACGCCGAGGGGGTCGCCGACCTGCTGCGCCTGCTCGGGCCCCTGACGACGGCCGAGGCGGTGGACCGCGGGGCGACGGCGGCGTGGCTGGCCGGGCTGGAGGAGGCACGGCGCGCCATCCGGGTCCGGGTCGCGGGTGACGAGCGGTGGGCGGCCATCGAGGACGCCGGACGGCTCCGCGACGCGCTGGGTGTGCCGCTGCCGGTCGGCGTTCCCGAGGCCTTCCTCGAGCCGGCGCGCGACCCGCTGGGCGACCTGGTCGCCCGCTATGCGCGCACGCACGGGCCTTTCACCACCGCCGCCGCGGCCGCCCGCTTCGGCCTGGGCGCGGCCGTCGTCACCCAGGTGCTCCGGCGGCTGGCCGCGACCGGCCGGGTCGTCGAGGGCGAGTTCGTCCCCGGCGGGTCGGGCACCGAGTGGTGCGACGCAGAGGTCCTGCGGACGGTGCGCCGGCGGTCGCTGGCCGCCCTGCGCAAGGAGGTCGAGCCGGTGCCGCCTGCTGCGCTGGGCGCGTTCCTCCCGGCCTGGCAGCACGTCGGCAGCCGGCTTCGTGGGGTCGAGGGTCTGCTGCGGGTCGTCGAGCAGCTGCAGGGCGCGGCGGTCCCGGCCTCGGCGCTCGAGTCGCTGGTGCTCCCGTCCCGGGTGACCGGCTATGCACCAGCACTGCTCGACGAGCTGTGCGCGGCCGGCGAGGTCGTGTGGGCCGGCCACGGGTCGCTGCCCGGATCCGACGGATGGGTGTCCCTGCACCTCGCGGACTCGGCCTCCCTGACGCTGCCGGAGCCGGACCCGGACGCGGTGGCTACGCCGCTGCACGAGGCCGTCCTCGCCGCACTCGCCGGCGGCGGGGCCTACTTCTTCCGGGCGTTGTCCGACGCCCTCGGCTCGACCGACGACCAGGCGCTCGTCGCCGCCCTGTGGGACCTGCTGTGGGCCGGTCACGTGAGCAACGACACGCTGGCGCCGGTCCGGACGCTGCTCGGCGGTGGTCGGGGCGCCCACCGCCCCCGCCGTGCCGCGCCGCGCAGTCGCTACGGTCGGCCCCGGCCGGCGATGCCGTCGCGCACGGGCCCACCGACCGCGGCCGGGCGCTGGTCGGTGCTGCCCTCGTGCGAGCCCGACCCGACCCGTCGGGCGCACGCGCTGGCCGAGACCCTGCTCGACCGGCACGGCGTCGTCATCCGTGGCGCGGTGATGTCCGAGCGGGCCCCCGGAGGCTTCGCCGCCGTCTACCGCGTGCTGGCCGCCTTCGAGGAGAGCGGGCGCACCCGCCGCGGCTACTTCGTCGAGGGGCTGGGGGCCGCGCAGTTCGCCGTGCCCGGGGCGGTCGACCGGCTGCGGGCCACCGCGACGGCGATCGAGCGGGCGGCCGAGCAGGCAGGGCGGGACGGGTGGCCGGCCCCCGGGCCGTCGGCCGACGTGTGGGGCTCCGGCCGACCGCACCGCGAACCGGAGGCCGAGATGGCTCGCGCGCTGGTCCTGGCGGCCACCGACCCGGCCAACCCCTTCGGCGCCGCGCTCCCCTGGCCGGGCCGCGGCGAGGACTCCGGGCACAAGCCGGGCCGCAAGGCGGGCGCGCTGGTGGTCCTCGTCGACGGGCGGCTGGCGCTCTACGTCGAGCGAGGCGGCCGCACCCTGTTGACCTGGTCCGACGACGGTGCCGTGCTGCAGCCCGCCGTCGACGCGCTCGCCCTCGCCGTACGCGAAGGCCACCTCGGACGCATCACGGTCGAGCGCGCCGACGGTGCCACGGTGCTCGACTCCAGCCTCGGCGCAGCCCTCGAGGCCGCCGGCTTCCACGCCACCCCGCGGGGTCTGCGCCTGCGCGCGTGACCGGGCCCGCAGCCGTCGCTCGCGTGTCTGCCAGGCTTCGCGCATGGCAACCGCTTCCGCGCACCGCTCGGTGTCCGTCGCGCACACCGCTGGCGGTCAGTTCCTCGTCACCAACGCACGGGACGGCCGGCTCGCCGTCGGGACCGGTGACGACGCCGGCTTCACTCCCACCGAGCTGCTGCTCGGCGCGATCGGCGCCTGCACCGCGATCGACGTCCACGTCCTGACGTCGCGGCGGGCCGAACCGGAGCGCTTCGAGGTCCGGGTGGATGCCGTCAAGGTGCGCGACGCGGACGGCAACCGGCTCACAGACATCGAGGTGACCTTCCGGATCGCCTTCCCGGACGGTGACCCCGGCGATGACGCGCAGGCGATGCTGCCGGACGCGGTGAGCAGGTCGCACGACCGACTGTGCACGGTCGGTCGGACCGTGGAGGTCGGCACGCCCATCGCGACGCGGATCGAGTGACCTCCGCGTGTCGGGGGTTCGCCGACTAGGCCACCGGCCTCGCTAGCCGCCGCTGACCGTTCGGCTCTGCTGGTCGCGCCCGTGCTCGCCGTAGGGGTAGTCCGCCGGAGCCGGGTCGCTGGCCGCGTCGAGACGTGCCGTCTCGTCGGCGTCGAGGTGCAGCCCGGCCGCGCCGAGGTTGTCCTCGAGCTGCTCGAGCGTGCGGGCGCCCAGGATCACCGACGTCACGGCCGGCCGGTCGACGCACCACGCAAGTGCCACCTGCGCCATCGATGCGCCACGCTGCTCGGCCACTTCCTGCACCGCCTCGACGACGTCCCACGTGCGCTGACGGGTCGAGCGCCGGTCGTAGGCCTCGACCCCGCGGTCGGGATCCTCGCCGAGTCGGGTAGCGCCGTCGGGCCGGGCGTCACGGCGGTACTTGCCGGTCAGCCAGCCACCACCGAGCGGCGACCAGGGCAGCAGGCCGAGGCCGGCGTCGAGACAGGACGGCACCACCTCCCACTCGACCTCGCGCACCAGCAGGTTGTACTGCGGCTGCAACGTGACCGGCGGCTCCAGCCCATGCGCGTGCGCGACCGCCGCCGCCTTCTGCACCTGCCAGCCGGTGAAGTTGGACAGCCCCACGTAGCGGACCTTGCCGGCGCGGACCATGTCGTTCAGGGCCCGGAGCGTCTCCTCGAGCGGGGTCAAGGGATCCCAGGCGTGCACCTGGTAGAGGTCTATGCAGTCGACGCCCAGCCGGCGCAGCGAGTCGTCCAGCGCCCGCTGCAGGTGTCGGCGGGACAACCCCACGTCGTTGGGGCCGGTTCCCATGGCGAAGCGGCCCTTGGTGGCGATGACGACCGCGTCCCTGACGTCGGCCGGACGCGCGGCGAGCCACCGCCCGACGATCTCCTCCGCGGCCCCCGCCGTGTAGACGTCGGCGGTGTCGACGAGGTCTCCGCCGGCCGCCACGAAGGCGTCGAGCTGGGCGTGCGACCCCGCCTCGTCGGTCTCGGCCCCGAAGGTCATCGTGCCGAGAGCGAGGGTCGACACGGCGGCGCCGCCGCGGCCGAGGGTGCGGTGCTCCATGGGTCAGCCCTCCCGGCCGGTCACGTCGTACATGTGATGGACGACGTCATGGACGAGGTAGCGCGCGAACGACTCGACGGTGAACGCCGCGCCGTCGCTGCGGCGACCCGTCCTCGACCAATGCCCGTCCGAGAGCCGGTCGAAGTCGCCGGCCAGGCGCTCGGCGGCCGCCCGCAGATCGCGCGCGACCAGGGCCGGGTCCTGCTCGCCATAGCGGTCAGCGACAGCCGTGGCGTCCTGGTCCCAGCTGGCGAAGACCGGGTCGTCCTGGTCCAGCATCAGCAGCAGCCGCTCGTCGAACAGGACGAACACGTCGCGGACGTGGCAGGCGTACTCGAGAGGTGACCACACGTCCGGTGCCGGGCGCGTGGTCACGTCCCGGCGGTCGAGCACGTCGACCCACCGGAGCGAGTTGTCCCTCAGCATCGGGGCGACGTCCCCCGGCGACGGCGCACGGCTGTCGAACCCGCACTCGGGGCACGGCCGCTGCAGCACCCACGTCCAGTCCTTGGTGTCCGGCGTGATGTCCATCCGCGGCAACCTACTCGGCGAGCTCGTCGGGTGTGAGGGCGCGCAGCACGCAGAACTCGTTGCCGTCGGGGTCGGCCAGCACTACCCAGGTCACGTCACCACCCTGGCCGACCGAGATGCGGCGCGCGCCCAGGCCCTCGAGCCGCGCCACCTCCGCCTCCTGGTCGTCCGGACGCAGGTCGAGATGCAGCCGGTTCTTGGCCGTCTTCCGGTCGGGGACGCGCAGGAACAGCAGGTCGGGCGAGATCCCGTCCTCTGGGCTGCCCTCCGGCGGCTCGAGGGCGACCTCGTCCTCCTCGTCGAAGGTGCGCCGCCAGCCGAGTGCCTCCTGCCAGAAGGAGGCGATGGCCGAGGGATCGTTGGTGTCGATCGACACGCACTGGATGCGCAGGCTCATGGCCGCCGACCCTAGCCCCGGACGGGGCAGCTCCGCCTGCTCAGGGCAGCACCCGCTCGAACCATCGGACGTCCCAGTAGCGGCCGAACTTGCGACCGACCTCGGCGTAGGTGCCCAGCTCGCGGAAGCCGTGCCGCAGGTGAAGGGCCACGGAGGCGTCGTTGGGCATCGCGATGCCCGCGTAGGCGCGGTGCAGGTCCTCGCTCGCGAGGGCCCGGAAGAGGTGGTCGTAGAGCAGCGAGCCGGCGCCCCGGCCGAGGGCGGAGGGTGCGCAGTAGACGGTCGTCTCGACGGAGGTGTCGTAGGCGGGCTTGTCCCGCAGCCGGCTGCTGGTGGCGTAGCCGAGTAGATCTCGGTCAGAGCGGGCAGGTCGGCCGGGTTTCCGGCACGCACCTCGACGTCTGCGGCCACAGCCCCATCCTGCCGTGCGGGTGAAGGGCGGCCGCGCCCCGCCGTACGGGATGTGCAGGCCCCTACTGGCGTGGCCCGTGGCCCGGTCGAGACGATGGCCGACATGCCCGAGGGCGACACCGTCTGGCTGGCCGCCCGCCGCCTGCACGCCGCGCTGACCGGTCACCGGCTCACCCGCAGCGACTTCCGCGTGCCGCAGCTTGCCACGGTGGACCTCATCGGGCGCACCATCGTCGGCACTGTCAGCCGGGGCAAGCACCTGCTCACGCGCGTCGAGGACGACCTGACGTTGCACACCCACTTCCGCATGGACGGGTCCTGGCACCTCTACCGGCATGGCGCGCGCTGGACCGGTGGGCCCGCCTGGGAGGTGCGGGTGCTGCTCGAGACGGCCGGCTGGCAGGCGGTGGGCTACCGGCTTCCGGTCGTCGAGCTGCTGGCACGCGGCGACGAGGCGTCGGCAGTCGGCCACCTGGGGCCGGACCTCCTGGGTCCCGACTGGGACCACGACGAGGCCGTCCGACGGCTGTCTGCACGGCCGGAGCGCGAGATCGGCGACGCCCTGCTCGATCAACGGAACCTCGCAGGCATCGGAAACCTGTACAAGGCCGAGTGTCTGTACCTGTCGGGCACGTCGCCCTGGACTCCTGTCGGTGAGGTGCCTGACCTTGGGGCCGTCATCAGCAGGGCCAGGCGGCTCCTCCTCGCCAATCGCGACCACCCCTGGCACGTCACCACCGGCGTCAACAGGCGAGGCCGCGAGCACTGGGTCTTCGAGCGCTCCGGTCGACCATGCCGCCGATGCGGCACCGTGATCAAGAGCGGGCGGCAAGGCCGACCGCCGTTCGACCGCGTGACCTACTGGTGTCCCACCTGTCAGGACACGTGATCATCGCCTGGTTGACGCGTGGGGATGCCGCTCGAGAAGAAGAGCGCGATGAGTGCGATCACGGCCAGCACGGACAGCGCGGACCGCAAGCCGTCAAGGCGTGCCGCCGAGTTCTCCTCGAGGATCGCGGTCGCGGGCTCCCCGGTCACGCCGGCGTCCGCAAGCGAGCTCTCCAGCTCGTCGTCCGGGATGAACGGGACGCCACCGGCCAGCTCGACCTGCGCCTGCGACGAGAGACCCTCGGGAATCTCGGGGTTGTCCTGGATGCCGGCGAAGAACGACGTGGTCAGTGCCGAGATCAGCACGGCCCCGGCGAGGGCGGTCCCGATCGAGGCTCCCATGAAGGTGACGGTGTTCTGCACCCCGCCCACCTCGGCGCTCTGTTCGTCCGGGACCGCGGACACGGTGACACTGCCCAGCTGCGACGCGAGCGCGCCGATACCGAGACCCGCCAGAAGCATGGGCCAGGTGACCACCTCGGGCCCGACCCCGACCTCGAGCGCCGCGACCAGGGTCACGATCCCGACGAACAGCGCTGCGAAGCCGAGCCGCACGACCAGGCGGGGAGACACGTGGGGGAAGAACCTCGGCACGCCGACCGCGACGAGCAGCAGCGCCAACGAGAGCGGAAGGATGCGCAGCCCGGTCTCGATGGCAGACAGCCCCAGCGCGATCGAGAGGAACAGAGGCACCGCGAAGAACAGGCCCATCTGCAGCAGGTACATGAAGAAGAAGGAGGTCAGACCTCCACGCAGCAGCTTGTTGCCCAGCATCGCCGGGTCGATCAGCGCGGCGGCGCCACGGTCCAGACGCCTCCCTTCCCAGATGAGGAACCCGCGCAGCACGAGGCCGCCGGCGATGATCAGCCAGGTCACCGGCGAGAGGCCGACCCACTCGGGAGCGCCCGGCTTCGGGGTGACCACGCCCCACGTCCCGGCGCGGAGGATCCCGTACACGACGAGGCCGAGCCCCATTGCTGACAAGGCGGTGCCGACGAGATCCAGGTGGACGTCAGGCTCAGGCGGTGCGTCGGCCATGCGTCGGGCGAAGAGCAGAATGCCCAGGACGATGAGCACCTCACCCGCGAACACCCACCTCCACGACGCGTACGTCGTGAACAGTCCGCCGATCAGTGGCCCGACGGCAACGGCGATCGCACCGAACGCAGCGACCACGCCATAGGCACGCGGACGGTCCGCCCGACCGAAGTTCGAGGCCACCAGTGCGACGATCGCGGGCATGATCAGCGCGGCGCCGATGCCCTCGAGCAGGGACCAGCCGATGATCAGCACCGTGAGGTTGGGGGCGATCGAGGTGGTGAGTGACCCGGCGCCGTAGATCACGCACCCGATCGCGAACGCGCGCTTGCGTCCCAGGATCTGGCCCAGCTTCCCACCGGTGATCATCAGCGACGCCATGACCAGCGTGTACAGGGTGATCGCGGTCTGGATGCCCGTGACCGTCGTACCGAGGTCGTCGGCCACCGTCGCGATCGACACGTTCATCACCGAGCTGTCGAGCGCCATGAGGAACTGCCCCGACGCCAACGTGACCAGAACCATCCCCGAGGCCGTCGCGGCTCCGACCGCGGGCGCGGGCACGTCGTCAGCCATGGCCGGCACCTCATCCAGATCGACGTGGAACGATCATGCCCGAGAGACGAGGCCCCTGCCACGGCCGCTAGCGGCCCTGACCCACGACAGAGCGCCCGTCCACACCCCCGTTGGGCAACTTGGGGTGGACGGGCGCTCGTGCAGCGGTGTTACCCACTCGACAACCAGGTCATCCCACCCGGGCCACCGAGGGAAAGGTCAGGCGGCGACGTCCGTGACGTGCAGCGGTCCGGCGGGCACCGCGGGGTCGACGACGGGCATGTCCTCGGCCATGGCGAGCTGGTCGCTCACGTCGCGCAACACCTCGGACAGCGGCAGGTCGAGAGCCTCGCAGATGGAGCCCAGCAGCTCGGAGGACGCCTCCTTCTGCCCGCGTTCCACCTCGGACAGGTAGCCCAACGACACTCGGGCCGCGCCCGAGACCTCTCGCAGCGTGCGGCCCTGTGCCGTGCGGTGCTCGCGCAGCACGTCGCCCAGCAGTCGACGGAGCAGGATCATCGTGTGCTCCTCCTTCTCCGGTGCCCGGGTGTCGGGGCGACGCGGTCATGGTGCCGGGTGCCGGTCACGCCTGGCGGGTGACCACACGGTACCTGTCCGTCCCGGCGTGGCGCAGCCGGCAGGGCAGGCACCTGGTGACAGTGTAACGCTGTAATCATGGCCGCGCGTTCCCGTTGTCCCCGGCCTGGCCGGCCACGGCGGCCCGCAGCAGCGCCAGCGCCGCCGCCACCGCCTCCCGCCGCACCCCGGCCCGGTCCAGCCCGGACCACGCGTGTGAGCCGACCTGCTCCCCGTCGGGCCCGGCGACGGCGACGTGCACGGTGCCGGGCGGGTGCCCGTCCTGCGGGTCGGGGCCGGCCACGCCGGTGGTCGCCACGCCGTACGTCGTGGTCAGCCGCTCGCGCACGCCCCTCGCCATGGCCCGCGCCACCTCGGGGTGCACAGCGCCCTCGCGGGCCAGCAGGTCGGGGTCGACGCCCAGCAGCTGGGCCTTGACTGCGGTCGTGTAGGCCAGCACGCCGCCGCGGAAGGTTTCGGACGAGCCGGGTGTCTCGGTGAGTGCCGCGCCGAGCAGGCCGCCGGTCAGCGACTCGGCCACGGCGACGGACGCGCCGCGTGCGGACAGCATGCGGTGCAGGTCGCGCACGAGTCTCCCGTCGGGCCGGGCCTGGCCCGTCACGGAGCCCCGGGCCGGCCGGCCCCTGAGGCGCCGCTCCTCCGGGCGGCGAGCCGGGCACGTTGCATCGCGGCCCGCTCACTGGTCCGCCGCAGCCGCAGGGCGCGCATGACGTAGTCGGCCCCCGTGACCACCGTGACCACCACGGCGACGTACATGCAGACCTCGGCGGCCACGTGCAGCGCACCCGAGAGCGGCAGCACGAGCAGGCCGATGGCCAGCGCCTGCAACAGCGTCTTGACCTTGCCACCGCGGCTGGCCGGCAGCACGCCGTGCCGGATCACCCAGAAGCGCAGGCCGGTAACGCCGACCTCGCGGACCAGGATCACCACTGTGACCCACCAGGCCAGGTCGCCGAGCGCCGAGAGTCCCACCAGTGCCGCACCGATGAGCGCCTTGTCGGCGATCGGGTCGGCGATCTTGCCGAAGTCGGTGACCAGCCCCCGCCGGCGGGCCAGCTCGCCGTCGACCCGGTCCGTCACCGACGCCACCGCGAACGCGGCCCAGGCCGCGAACCGCCAGCCGGTCGACTCGCCGTCCTCATGGAAGAGCAGCCACAGGAAGACCGGCACGAGCACCAGCCGCAGCACGGTCAGGGCGTTGGCGACGTTCCAGGCGCTGGCCGGGCTGGTGATGTCGCCCGCGGGGCGCATCGGTCGGGTCACGCGATCGCCTCGGCCACGACATCGGCACCGTCGGCCTCCCGCACACGGGCCCGGACGAGGCGGCCGACCTGCAGGCCGCGGCCGGCCAGCGTCGTCACACCGTCCACCTCCGGAGCCTGGTGCGCCGCCCGGCCCTCCGCGCTCGTGCCGTCGGCGCCGGCGCACTCGACGAGCACGTCGACGAGCTCGCCGACCCGGTCCTCGGCGCGCTGCGAGACCAGCTCGTCCGTCAGCCCGGTCACCCGCTCGACGCGGGCCCGCACTTCGCCCTCGTCGAGCTTGCCGTCGAGCGTGGCCGCCTCGGTGCCGTCCTCGTCGGAGTAGCCGAACACACCGACCGCATCCAGCCGGGCGGCGGTGAGGAACCGCTCGAGCTCGGCCACGTCGGCCTCTGTCTCACCCGGGAAGCCCACGATGACGTTGGACCGGACGCCCGCCCGGGGAGCCGAGGCGCGCACCAGCTCGAGGAGGGCGAGAAAGCGCTCGGCGTCGCCGAACCGTCGCATCCGGCGCAGCACCGGCCCGCTCGCATGCTGGAACGACAGGTCGAAGTACGGCGCAACACCGTCGGTGCACGTCATGACCTCGACGAGGGACGGGCGCATCTCGGCGGGCTGCAGGTAGCTCACCCGCACCCGCTCGACGCCGTCGACGGCGGCGAGCTCCGGCAGCAGCGTCTCCAGCAGGCGCAGGTCGCCGAGGTCCTTGCCGTAGGACGTGGAGTTCTCGCTCACGAGCACCAGCTCGCGGACCCCCTGGCCGGCCAGCCACCTGGCCTCGGTGAGGACGTCGGCGGGCCGGCGGGACAGGAACGCTCCACGGAAGGCCGGGATGGCGCAGAACGAGCACCGCCGGTCGCAGCCGGAAGCCAGCTTCAGAGGAGCGACCGGGCCGTCGCCGAGCCGGACGCGCAGCGGCCGGGGTCCGGACGCCGGGGCGACGCCCGCCGGGAGGTCGGTGGGGGCATGGCCGGGGGGCGCGACCCCGGCTGCCTCCCGGTCCAGCGGCGTGAGCGGAAGCAACCGGCGGCGGTCGCGGGGGACGTGCGGCACGTGCACCTCCCCGGCGAGCACCGCCTCGAGCCGCCCGGAGATGTCGGCGTAGTCGTCGAAGCCGAGCACCGCGTCGGCCTCCGGCAGCGCGTTGGCCAGCTGGTCTCCGTAGCGCTCCGCGAGGCAGCCCACCGCCACCACGGCACCGGCCCGCCTGTCGGCCGCCGCCAGCACGGTGTCGATCGAGTCCTTCTTCGCGGCCTCGACGAACCCGCAGGTGTTGACCACCGCCACGTCCGCGTCGGCACCGTCGGCCACGAGCTGCCACCCGTCGGCCGCCAGCCGGCCGGCCAGCTCCTCGGAGTCGACCTCGTTGCGTGCGCAGCCGAGCGTGACGAGCGCGACGCGGCGGCCCGAAGAGGCTGAGGGGGGCATCGGCCCAGCGTAGTCGTCCCCCGCCGCACCACCCCCCACGCTCACTCTCAGGGTTGATCATGCGCAAGTGGTCGCCGCCGCGCCCCTCCCCCGTCGATCATGCGCAAGTGGTCGCCGCCGCGCCCCGCCCCCGTCGATCATGCGCAAGTGGTTGCCGGGCGGAGCGACGTTTTCACCTTCCACGCGTCGTCGGCGCGTCCACGCTGGGGACAATGCGGAGCACTCGCAAAGGCTGCGCGCCGCCCAGCCTGCCCGACCACTTGCGCATGATCCACCCCAAGGGGTTGGCGGGACCGACCACTTGCGCATGATCCACCCCAGGGGTTGGCGGGACCGACCACTTGCGCATGATCAACGCGGAGGGAGGGGGTGAGCGGAGAGGGCGTGGGTGGGTCAGCCGGCGGCGGGGTCTTGTGGGGTGAACTGCACCCGCGCGACCTGACCGGGGCGGCCGGGGGCGCCGATGCCCGTGCCGTTGACCGTCAGGGTCACCGCTCCGGCGTTGCCGATGATGAGCTTGACGCGCGCTTTGTCACTGAACGTCCGCTCCTCGCCGCCCTGCATGAGCCCCTGGAAGAGCTCCTTGCCGCTGGCCGTCGTCGCCTGGATCCAACTGGTGTCGCTGGCCTGGACAGCCACCGTGACCTTGTGGCGGGGCGCCTTGGCGACGGCTCCGGGACCAGGCGAGGCACCCGGTGACTTGGCCGGGGCCGCGCTCGAGGGAGGAGCGGTGGTCGAGGTGACCGGGCCGGCCTCGCGACCATCACCGTCAGAGGTCCGCACGAACGCCTGACCGACGCCGTAGACGACGACCAGCACCAGGGCCGCGGCCATCGCAGCGCTCCAGTTGGGTCCGCGGCGCTCTGGCCTGGCCCCGGTCTCCGACCCGAACACGTCGGTGGCCCGCGGCGCCGACGTGGCGGCCGTGGTCCGGTCGAACTCGGCGAGCAGCGGCGCCGGGTCGGTGCCGATCGCGCCCGCGATGCTGCGAACGTGGCCGCGGGCGTAGAAGTCGCCGCCGCAAGCCGCGAAGTCGTCGTCCTCGATGGCCTCGACGAGGGTCCGCCGGATCCGCGTCGCAGCGGACACCTGCTCGACCGACATGCCGGCGCTCTCGCGAGCGGCGGTGAGCGTCTGGCCGATGGACACGAAGTATCCCCTCCCGAGGAACCCCCGCCCGGGGGGTGGCGGACGCTGGTCGAAACGTACGGCGGAAAGTCCATTCTAGGCTGCTGGATCAGTGTCGGCCAGACGAGGTCGATCCCTGAGACATCACAGTGCCGCAACGGATCACAGTCGGTGGAGATGTGCTGCTATGCCCCTCGGAGGGTGACCAACAGCCCGTCGAGCTCATCCGGCTTGACCAGGACGTCGCGCGCCTTGGAGCCCTCGCTCGGCCCGACGACGCCGCGGCTCTCCATCAGGTCCATGAGGCGACCGGCCTTGGCGAAGCCGACCCGGAGCTTTCGCTGCAGCATCGACGTGGAGCCGAACTGGGTCGAGACCACGAGCTCCGCGGCCTGGCACAGGAGGTCGAGGTCGTCACCGATGTCCTCCTCGATCTCCCGCTTGCTGGTGGCAGGTGCGGTGACGTCGTCGCGGTAGGTCGGCTGCAGCTGCTCCTTGCAGTGCCGCACCACCGAGACGATCTCCGGCTCGGTGACCCAGGCGCCCTGCATGCGCATCGGCTTGCTCGCGCCCATCGGCAGGAACAGGCCGTCGCCCTGGCCGACCAGCTTCTCGGCGCCCGGCTGGTCGAGGATGACCCGGCTGTCGGCCAGGCTCGAGGTCGCGAAGGCCAGCCGGGACGGCACGTTGGCCTTGATCAGGCCGGTGACCACGTCGACCGACGGGCGCTGGGTGGCCAGCACCAGATGGATGCCGGCGGCACGCGCCAGCTGGGTGATCCGCACGATCGCGTCCTCGACGTCGCGCGGCGCGACCATCATCAGGTCTGCCAGCTCGTCGACGACGACCAGCAGGTAGGGGTAGGGCGCCAGCACCCGCTCGCTGCCGGGCGGCGGGGTCACCTTGCCGGACCTGACCGCCTTGTTGAAGTCGTCGAGGTGCCGGAATCCGAAGGCCGCGAGGTCGTCGTAGCGCAGGTCCATCTCGCGCACTACCCACTGCAGGGCCTCCGCGGCCTTCTTCGGGCTGGTGATGATGGGGGTGATCAGATGCGGTACACCCTCGTACGCCGTGAGCTCGACCCGCTTCGGGTCGACCAGCACCATGCGCACCTCGTCGGGGGTCGAACGCAGCAGGATCGAGGTGATCACGGAGTTGACGAAGCTCGACTTGCCGGAGCCCGTGGCGCCGGCGACCAGCAGGTGCGGCATCCTCGCCAGGTTGGCGGCGACGAAGCCGCCCTCCACATCCTTGCCGAGGGCCACCAGCATCGGGTGGTGGTCGTTGCGGGTGGCCGGCGAGCGCAGCACGTCGCCGAGGCTGACCACCTCCTTGTCGCTGTTGGGGATCTCGATGCCGATCGCGGACTTGCCGGGGATCGGCGACAGGATGCGCACGTCGGCGCTGGCCACGGCGTACGCGATGTTCTTCGACAGGGCCGTGACCCGCTCGACCTTGACGGCGGTGCCCAGCTCGACCTCGTAGCGCGTGACCGTCGGCCCGCGGGTGTAGCCGGTGACCTGTGCGTCGATGTCGAACTGGTCGAGCACCTCGGTCAGTGACTCCACGACCGAGTCGCTCGCCGCCGACCGCGCCTTGTGCACCGAGCCCTCACGCAGCATGTCGGCCGGCGGCAGCATGTAGGTGACGTCGCCGGAGAGCAGCAGCTGCTCGACGCGGGCCGGCATCGGAGAATGCACCGGCGGGGGCCTCTCCTGCGACCCCGCCTCCGCCGAGGAGGTCGCGGCCTCCTCCTCGGCCGGGCGCACCGGGCTGTCGTAGGGCTGGTCGTCGATGCCGCCGTCCGGCTCGGCGAGCGAGCCCTGACGGCGCCGCGGCCGGCGGCGGCGGAGCGGCGCCGGTGGCTCGACGTCGGTCTCGGGGGCGGACACCGCCTGGCGGCGGTGCAGCAGGCGCTCGAGTGCGCTCCTCGTCCGGTCGGGGACCGCGTGCACCGGCGTCGCGGACACGACGAGCAGGCCGAAGACGAACAGCAGCACCAGCAACGGCACGGTGACATAGACCGTCACCGCGGTCTGGAGGGGTGAGGACACCAGGAACCCGAGGACACCCCCGGCGTGGCGCATCTCGGTCGCCCCCATCTGGGGGTCGGGCAGCCCGCGGGCGACGTGCACCAGGCCGGTGGCGGCCAGCGTCAGCGCGGCCAGGCCGACGCCGACCCGGCCACCGGCCTCCGCATCCTCGGGGTGGCGCAGCAGGCGCAGGCCGAGAACGAGCAGGACGAGCGGTACGACGAGGCCGACCCGGCCCAGCGTGCCGGCCACCACGGCGTGCACGATCCGACCCACGGGGCCGGACAGTCCCCACCACTCGACGGCAGCGGCGATGGTCGCCAGGCCGATCAGCCCCAGCCCGATGCCGTCCCGGCGGTGTGCCGGGTCGAGGTCTCGGGCGCTGCGCCCGACGCGTCGGGCGGCACCACCGACGACGTGGGCGACCCCCATCCATACGGTGCGCAGCAGCCGGCCGACGGCCCGCAGCACCACCCCGCCGGACCGGCCGGACCCACCGGAGCGCCGGGCAGAGCTCCTCTTCGCCGGCTGGCGACGCGCCGCGGCCGCCTTCGAGCCGCCGCCGGAGCGCGCGGCCCGGGACCCGGTCGATCGTGCGCGCGAGCGGGTGGGCGTACGGGTGGCCATGGTGCTGAGGCTACTCGTAGGTCACGCCAGTACCACTGGTCACAGCGGTAACAGCGCCTGCGTGTCGGGCACTCAGCCGGGGAGCGCGGAGCCCGCGTTCCGCAGCTCCTCGACGGCGGAGCGGAGCCGCGCCACCCGCTCGGCCAGCTCGCCGAGGTGCTCCCGGATTGTCATGTCCTCGGTGATCTTTGCCTGGCTGGTCAGCAGGTCGACCTGAGCCTCGACGCCCTCCAGCCGGTCGCCGAGATCTGCCACCAGGCCGCCGGCCCGGGCGGCCGCGGCCGTGTCGGCCGTCGCGCCGGCCAGCTGGCGGCGGAGCAGCTCGGACTGCTCCCGCAGCTGCCGGTTCTTGAGGTTGAGCTCGACGAAAACCGCCACCTTGGCCCGCAGCACCCACGGGTCGAAGGGCTTGGCCAGGTAGTCGACAGCCCCGGCGGAGTAGCCGCGGAAGGCGTGCTGCGGTTCCCGGTTGATGGCGGTCAGGAAGATGATCGGGATCTCCCGCGTGCGTTCCCGGCGCTTGATATGGGCCGCGGTCTCGAAGCCGTCCATGCCGGGCATCTGCACGTCGAGCAGGATCACCGCGAACTCGTCGGCGAGCAGCGCCTTGAGCGCGTCCTCGCCCGAGGCGGCGTGCACCAGCGTCTGGTTGAGCGAGGACAGGATCGCCTCGAGCGCCAGCAGGTTCTCGGGCCGGTCGTCGACAAGGAGGATCTTGGCCCGCTCCGGCCCCTCACCGTTCGTGTCGGTGGTCATCGCACCCCCCCGGCGACCAGCTGCTGGAGGGCGTCGCCCAGGGCCTCGACCGGACCGCTCTCGTCCGCGCACCCGGTGGCCAGGGCGGCGAGCGGCATCTCGGGCCGCAGGGCGTCGTCGGGATCCTGGACGAACGTTCGGCCTCCGTGCCGCCGCACGGTCGCGATCCCGGCTGCACCGTCGCGCCCGGCGCCGGACAGCAGGACGGCGACCAGCCGCTCGCCGTGCTCGGTGGCCGCCGACTCGAAAGCAAGGTCCACCGACGGGCGACTGTGGTTCACGTGGCCCTCCACGGACAGCGACACCCCACCTTCCTCGACCAGCACATGGTAGTCAGGTGGCGCCAGGTGCACGGTGCCCGGGCAAAGAGGCTCCTTGTCCTCGATCTCCCTCACCGGGTGCCCGGTCCCCTTCGTCAGCATCTGCTCGACCACCGAACGGTCCGAGCGCTTGGCGCGGTGCAGCACCAGCAGGACGGGCACCGGTGCGGGGTGAGGCAGCCGGGACAACAGGCCGGAGGCCGCCTCGAGACCGCCCCAGGACCCGCCGACGACGATGAGAGCGGGCGAGGGCCGGGCCGTCGGCCGGTGGGGGCCCGGTCGAAGCGGCATCATCCCCGCCTCCGGTAGATGCGCTCCTGCTCGTCGAGCACGTCGTACCTCGCGGAGTGCTCGCTGTAGGTCACCGACTCCTTGCGCCCCAGCGCAAGCATCCCGAAGGGGACCAGACTGTCGAGAAAGAGGCCCTGCACCCGCTCCTGCAGCACCCGGTCGAAGTAGATCATGACGTTGCGGCAGACGATCACGTGGAACTCGTTGAAGGACCGGTCCGAGACCAGGTTGTGCTGGGCGAACACGATGTTCTCGGTCAGCGACCGGTCCAGCTGGGCCCGCTCGTAGGCCGCGGTGTAGTAGGAGGAGAAAGACCGGGTGCCCCCCGCCGCGAGGTAGTTCTCGGTGAACTCCTGCATCTTCGCCAGCGGGTAGATGCCCTCCGACGCAGCCTGGACGACCGCCTCGTTGATGTCGGTGGCGTAGATGCGGCTGCGGTCGTAGAGCCCCACCTCGCGCAGCATGATCGCCAGAGAGTAGGTCTCCTCGCCGGTGGAGCAGCCGGCGTTCCACACCCGGATGAACGGATAGGTGCGCAGCGCGGGCACCACCTGGGCGCGGAACGCGGCGAAGAAGCCCGGATCGCGGAACATCGACGTGACGTTGATCGACAGGTCGACGAGCAGCCGCTCCATCGCGGCCGGGTCGTGCAGCACCAGCTCCTGCAGACCGCTGATGGTCCGCAGGTTCTCGGCACTGACCCGGCGCCAGAGCCGGCGCCGCAGGGAGGCGCGCGCGTACTGCCGGAAGTCGAAGCCGTAGTGCTGGTAGACGCCCTCGAGCAGGAGCGCGATCTCCGTCCTTTCGCGCTCCGTGTCCGCGTCTCCGGCCACCGGACTGCCGACCTCCTCCGTCGTGCCGGTCAGCGGTAGAGCCACACGCGCATCAATGAGAGCAGCTGGTCGAGGTCGACCGGCTTGGTGACGTAGTCGGAGGCGCCGGCTGCGATGCTCTTCTCCCGGTCGCCCTTCATGGCCTTGGCGGTGAGGGCGATCACGGGGAGCCGGGCGAAGCGTTCCATGCCGCGGATCGCCTCGGTCGTGGCATAGCCGTCCATCTCCGGCATCATGATGTCCATCAGCACCAGGTCGACGTCAGGGTTGGCCTGCAGCGTCTCGAGGCCCTCCCTGCCGTTCTCGGCGTAGACGACGGTCATGCCGCGCCGCTCGAGGGCGCTGGTCAGCGCGAACACGTTGCGCACGTCGTCGTCCACGATCAGGATCCGGCGATCGGCGAACACCGCATCGTCGTCGCGCAGGTGCTCGATCATCCGTCTCCGGGAGGCCGGCAGCTCGGCCTCGACCCGGTGCAGGAACAGCGCCGTCTCGTCGAGCAGCCGTTCGGGCGAGCGGGCGTCCTTGACGATGATCGTCTCGGCGTAGCGGCGCAGCCGCGTTTCCTCCTTGCGGGTCAGCTCCTTGCCGGTGTAGACGATCACCGGCAGTGATCGCAGGTCGTCACGCTTCTTGAGCCGCTCGAGCAGGGTGAACCCGCTCATGCCGCGCAGCTTGAGGTCGAGGACCATGCAGTCGAAGCGCTCGGCATCGAGCGCGGCCACCGCCTCGGCCCCGTTGGCCACGCCGACGACCTCGACGCCCTCGCCCGCACCGACGAGGTCGGCAATGGCGCGTCGCTCGACCTCGTCGTCCTCGACGACCAGCAGTCGGCGCACCCGCCGGTCGAGGAACGAGGACATCTCGGCCAGGCCTTCGGCCAGTCCCTCGGCCGTGAGCGGGCTGGGCAGCACCGCGAGCGCGCCGGCCTGCATCGCCCGGCGCCGGCGCGCCTCGGCGTCCTCGGCGTCCTCGGCCGTGCCGTCGGCGCCGTCGGCCCCTTCCCCCTTCGCGGCGTCGGTCGGCACCTCCACCACGTGTACGGGGATGTGGCGTGTCGCGGGGGTGTGCTTGAGCGCGTCCAGGAGGGACGTGCCCTTGGACGTCACCTGGTCGAGGCCGAGGATCACCGCGTCGGGGGACAGCTCTCGCGTCGCGACCAGAGCGCGGTCGGGCTCGAGCGCCGCCACCGCCTTGAACCCGCGACGCCGCGCCTCGGCGACGGCCAGCCCCGCCATCGCGACGTCGCTGAGCGCGACGAGCAGGATGCGGTCGCCCTGCTGCAGGTCGAGCCGGTCGTCCTCGATGTCGATGTCACCGAGCAGCGCCGGGGCGACGGGCGGCCCGGCGACCACCATCTCGTCCCGGGGACCGGACGGGACCGGGATGGACGCACCGGACGGATCCCCCGACATCAGCTCGCGGGTTCCCGTCGCCGACCGAGCGGTGTGTTCAGGATCGCCGGCTTCGGCCGAACCGGGCTCGCCGGACGTGCCGGCTGCCACCGCGGTGGAGACCGACACGGCGCGACGGCCGGCGAAGGCGTTCACGGGGATGAAGAGGGTGAACGTGCTGCCCTCCCCGACCCGGCTGGTCGCGTGGATCTCACCGCCGAGCAGCTGGGCGATCTCGCGGCTGATCGACAGACCCAGGCCCGTCCCACCGAAGCGCCGGCTCGTCGTGCCGTCGGCCTGCTGGAACGCCTCGAAGATGACCCGCAGCTTCTCCTCCGGGATCCCGACGCCCGTGTCGCTGACCGTGAAGGCGATGATGTCGTCCCGGTTCTCCAGTCCCGCGTCGAGGAAGTGCACGTTGCCGGCGAGCTCCACCGCGAGCCGCACCTCGCCCGCCTCGGTGAACTTCACCGCGTTGGAGACCAGGTTGCGCAGCACCTGCTGGAGACGGTGCTCGTCGGTGTGGATCGCGGCCGGGACACCCGGCGAGACGGCCAGCGAGAAGCCCAACGACTTCTCGGCGGTCAGCGGCCGGAACGTGGCCTCGACGTACTCCACGATGCTGGGGATCGGGACGTCGCCGTAGTGGACGTCCATCTTCCCGGCCTCGACCTTCGACAGGTCGAGGATGTCGTTGATCAGCTGGAGCAGGTCGGCGCCGGCGTTGTGGATGGTGCGGGCGAAGTCGACCTGCTTGCCGGTCAGGTTGCCGTCGGTGTTGTCCGAGAGCAGCCGGGCCAGGATCAGCAGGCTGTTGAGCGGGGTCCGCAGCTCGTGGGACATGTTGGCGAGAAACTCAGACTTGTACTTGCTGGACAACGCCAGCTGCTCGGCACGCTCCTCGAGGGAGCGGCGGGCCTGCTCGATCTCCGAGTTCTTGGTCTCGATGGCCTGGTTCTGCTCGGCGAGCAGCGCGGCCTTCTCCTCGAGCTCGGAGTTGGACTGCTGCAGCTCCTCCTGCTGGGTCTGCAGCAGCTCCTCGCTCGCCTTCAACGACGCGGCCTGCTGCTCGAGCTCGGAGTTGGACTGCTGCAGCTCCTCCTGCTGGGCCTGCAGCTCCTCCTGCTTCTCCTGCAGCTCGGTGGCCAGCCGCTGAGACTCGCCCAGCAGCTCCTCCGTCCGCGAGCTGGCGAGGATCGCGTTCAGCGAGACGCCGATCAGCTCCATCAGCTGGTCGAGGAAGGCCACGTGCACCGGCGTGAACGGGGAGAGCGACCCGAGCTCGATGACGCCGAGGACCCCGCCCTCGAAGAGGACCGGCAGCACGATCACGTTCACGGGACTGGACTCGCCGAGGCCCGAGGTCACCTTGATGTAGTCGGCCGGCGCCTGTGAGATCAGGATGGGCTTGCGCTCGAGCGCGGCCTGACCGACCAGCGCCTCGCCCATCTTGAAGTGGTTGGACACGGTCTTGCGGGCCTTGTAGCCGTAGGTCGCCAGGAGCCGCAGCTCGGCGTCCTCCCCCTCGCCCTCCGACAGGAAGAACGCCCCGTGCTGGGCGCTGACCGACGGCGTGAGCTCGCGCATGATGAGGTCGGTGACCTCCAGGAGGTCGCGCCGCCCCTGTACCAGACCGGTGATGCGCGCCAGGTTCGACTTCAGCCAGTCCTGCTCCTCGTTCGCCAGCGTCGTCTCGCGCAGGTTGGCGATCATCTGGTTGATGTTGTCCTTGAGCTCGGCGACCTCACCGGATGCCTCGACCGCGATCTGGCGGGTCAGGTCGCCGCGGGTCACCGCGGTCGAGACCTCGGCGATCGCACGGAGCTGGTTGGTCAGCGTGCTGGCCAGCTGGTTGACGTTCTCGGTCAGCTTCTTCCAGGTGCCGGAGACGCCCTCGACCTCCGCCTGGCCACCCAACCGGCCCTCCGTGCCCACCTCCCGCGCAACGCGGGTGACCTCGGCGGCGAAGGAGGAGAGCTGGTCGACCATCGTGTTGATGGTGTTCTTCAGCTCGAGGATCTCGCCCCGGGCGTCGACGTAGCTCTTCTGGGTGAGGTCGCCGTTGGCGACGGCCGTGGTGACGTTGGCAATCGAGCGCACCTGGCTGGTCAGGTTGTAAGCCATCCCGTTGACGTTGTCGGTGAGGTCCTTCCAGGTGCCGGCCACGTTGGGGACCTGGGCCTGGCCGCCGAGGATGCCCTCGGTGCCGACCTCGCGGGCGACGCGGGTGACCTCGTCGGCGAAGGCGCGCAGCGTGTCGACCATCGTGTTGATGGTCTGCGCGAGGGCGGCGACCTCGCCCCTGGCCTCGACGCTGATCTTCTGGCTGAGGTCACCACGGGCTACGGCGGTGGACACCGTGGCGATGGTGCGCACCTGCCCCGTCAGGTTCAGGGCCATCGAGTTGACGTTGTCGGTGAGGTCCTTCCAGGTGCCGGCGGCTCCACGGACGAGAGCCTGGCCGCCGAGGATGCCCTCCGTTCCGACCTCGCGGGCGACGCGGGTCACCTCGTCGGCGAAGGCCGAGAGCTGGTCGACCATGGTGTTGACGGTCGTCTTGAGCTCGAGGATCTCGCCGCGGGCGTCGACAGTGATCTTCTGCGTCAGGTCGCCACGGGCGACGGCGGTGGTGACCTGGGCGATGTTGCGGACCTGGTCGGTGAGGTTGACGGCCATGCCGTTCACGTTGTCCGTCAGGTCCTTCCACGTGCCGGCGACGCCCTGCACGTCGGCCTGGCCGCCCAGCCGGCCCTCCGTGCCCACCTCACGCGCGACGCGGGTGACCTCGTCGGCGAACGCCCGCAGCGTGTCGACCATCGTGTTGATCGTCTCGGCGAGCTCGGCCACCTCACCCTTCGTCTCGACAGTAATCTTCTGGCTCAGGTCGCCACGGGCGACCGCCGTGGACACCTGGGCGATCGAGCGCACCTGCCCGGTCAGGTTGCTGGCCATGCCGTTGACGTTGTCGGTGAGGTCCTTCCAGGTCCCCGACACTCCCGGGACCTGGGCCTGGCCGCCCAGCTTGCCCTCGCTGCCCACCTCGCGAGCGACGCGGGTCACCTCGGCGGCGAACGACGACAGCTGGTCGACCATCGTGTTGATCGTGCTCTTGAGCTCGAGGATCTCGCCGCGGGCGTCGACGGTGATCTTCTGGCTCAGGTCACCGCCCGCGACCGCGGTGGTCACCTGGGCGATGTTGCGGACCTGGCTGGTGAGGCTGCCGGCCATGAAGTTCACCGAGTCGGTGAGGTCGCGCCACGTGCCCGACACGCCGGGCACCTGGGCCTGGCCACCCAACCGGCCCTCGCCACCGACCTCGCGGGCCACGCGCGTCACCTCGGAGGCGAACGAGGACAGCTGGTCGACCATCGTGTTGATCGTGCTCTTGAGCTCGAACAGCTCACCCTTCACGTCGACAGTGATCTTCTGGCTCAGGTCGCCCCGGGCGACCGCGGTCGTGACCTGGGCGATGTTGCGGACCTGGCCGGTGAGGCTGCCGGCCATGAAGTTCACCGAATCGGTCAGGTCCTTCCAGGTGCCCGAGACGCCGGTGACCTGCGCCTGACCCCCCAGCTTCCCGTCCGTGCCCACCTCTCGGGCCACCCTCGTGACCTCGTCGGCGAACGACGAGAGCTGGTCGACCATCGTGTTGATCGTGGTCTTGAGCTCGAACAGCTCACCCTTCACGTCAACCGTGATCTTGCGGGACAGGTCGCCGTTGGCTACCGCGGTCGTGACCTGGGCGATGTCGCGCACCTGGTTGGTCAGGTTCGTCGCCATCCAGTTGACCGACTCGGTGAGGTCCTTCCACGTGCCCGAGACGCCGGCCACCTGGGCCTGCCCGCCGAGCTTGCCGTCGGTGCCGACCTCGCGCGCGACGCGCGTGACCTCGGCGGCGAAGGACCCGAGCGTGTCGGTCATCGTGTTGATGGTCTCGGCCAGCTCGGCGACCTCGCCCCGGGCCGTCACCATGATCTTCTTGGACAGGTCCCCACTGGCCACCGACTGGGCGACGGAGGAGATGCCGCGGACCTGGTCGGTGAGGTTGCTCGCCATGACGTTCACCGAGTCGGTCAGGTCGCGCCAGGTGCCGCTGACGCCCTTGACGTCGGCCTGGCCGCCGAGGCGACCGTCGGTGCCGACCTCGCGGGCGACGCGAGTGACCTCGTCGGCGAAGGACGAGAGCTGGTCGACCATCCGGTTGACCGTCTGCTTGAGCTCGAGGACCTCGCCCTGCACATCGACGGTGACCTTGCGGGAGAGGTCGCCGTTGGCGACCGCGGTGGTGACCAGGCCGATGTCGCGCACCTGGGCGGTCAGTCGGCTGGCCATCGAGTTCACCGAGTCGGTGAGGTCCTTCCAGCTGCCCGATACACCGCGCACCTTCGCCTGCCCGCCGAGCTTGCCCTCGGTGCCGACCTCACGGGCGACCCGGGTGACCTCCTCGTTGAACAGTGACAGCTGGTCGACGATGCCGTTGACGGTGCTGCCGATCCGTAGGAACTCGCCGCGCAGCGGCACGTCGCGGCCGCGTAGCTCGATCCGCTGGGAGAGGTCACCCTCTGCCACGGCCGCCATCACCCGCGCCACCTCCGCGGTGGGCCGGACCAGGTCGTCAACGAGGCTGTTGGCGTCGTCGAAGGCCGTGGCCCACGACCCGGTTGCGCCCTGGCCGTCGAGCCGCTCCTCCAGGTGACCGTCGCGACCGACCGTCCGGCGTACTCGTCGCAGCTCCGCCGCGAGGTTGCTGTTGCGGTCGGCGACCTCGTTGAACGCGCGGGCGATGTCGGCCATCAGCGAGTCGTCTGCCCCGGAGCCGGGGGGCAGGCGACGCTTGAAGTTGCCGTCACGCATGTCCTCGAGGGCGCCGAGCAGCTTGCGCAGCGCCGCCGTGTCTGCCGCCGGCCGGGCCGGTGGCCGGCCGACGGGTCGCCGACGCGACGTCGTACTGTCCGTTTTGGTGGATGTCTTCGTACCGGCCACCGGGACCTCCTTGGGGCTCCTGCAGGGGCCTGGGCCCCATTAGCGCCGCAAGTCTGTCACCATGTGTGCGCTTGCGTCCTGCAGACGTCCGGGAGTCGTCACGCGCGCCCACTCGCCTGACAGCAGCACCCAGGTGTCTGCCAGCTTCCCCCCGGCCGACACCTCGGTGGCTGCGGCCCGCGACTTCGTCCGGTCCACCGTGAGCGCCTGGGGGGCCGGGTCCATCGTCGACGAAGCAGTGCTGCTCACCAGCGAGATCGTCACCAACGCGGTCGTCCACGCAGGCACGCAGACCGACGTGGTCTGTTCCCTTCTCCCCGACTCGGTCCGGGTCGAGGTCGTCGACCGCTACCCGACCCGCTGGGTCGAGACCCCGCCCGATCAGGTCGACGAGGACAGCGAGAGCGGCCGCGGGCTGCTGCTGGCCACCGAGCTGGCCTCACGCTGGGGAGTCGAGTACGCCCGCACCACCAAGCGCGTGTGGTTCCAGATCCGGCTGGACGACGCGAACCTGGTCACCGTCGGCGCCGGCCCGGCCGAGCCGATCATCCAGGCACCGGGACCGTCGCTCGCCCCCGCGTTGATCCGCCTCGACGTCCGGGGCACCGTCCTCGACTGGGGAGCGGGCGCCACCGACCTGCTGGGCTGGTCGGCCGAGGACGTCGTGGGCTCGCCGCTGGCCGATCTGCTCGTCCCGGACGACACCGACCGGGTCGCCGACTGGGCGGGCGCGGCCCGGTGGCAGGGGTCCTACGGCCTGCGCAGGCCGGACGGCGGTCACCTCGCGGTCCACGCCCGGCACGTGCGGGTCACCCGTGCGGAGGGCGACTCGGTCCTGTGCCTGCTCGTCGACCAGGGCCTGCGCGCCCTGCTCCTCGACCCCGAGCCCTCTGCCCGCGCGGTCGGAGACGAGGACGCACCCATCGTTCCCTCACCCGCATCGCTCGTCAGGCTCGGGCTGGACGAGCTGCTGACCCGGACGGTCGACTGGGCCCGCGACACGACCGGAGCCGATGGTGGTTACGTGCTGCTCGCGACGGACACCGACAGCGATCTCGAGCTGCGGGTCGCCACCGGGTTCGGCAGCATGCCGCCGCGCTTCCCACGGCAGGAGGTCGACGAGGGCATCCCTGGCCGGCTGCACGGGACCGTGATGCCGTCGGTGCACGACGACCTGGCGGCGAGCGCCCCGAGCGTGGCGTCGCTGGACTGGTTGCGGGAGTGCGGTGTCCGCTCCCTGCTGACCGTGCCGCTGCTGGCCGAGGGCCGGCTGATCGGGACTGTGGGGGTCACCTCGAACCAGCCCGGGCGGTTCACCAACCACGACGCGGCGCGGCTGCAGCAGACCGCCGACGACGTGGCCCTCCCGGTCCAGAGTGCGCGCCTGGTCGAGATGGAGCGCGGCCGGCGGGGGTGGCTGAGCTACCTGGCCGAGGCCAGCGACCTGCTGGCCGGGACCCTCGAGCTGGACATGACGCTGGCCCTGGTCGCCCAGCTCGTGGTGCCGCGGCTGGCTCCGTGGTGCGGGGTCTACCTGAACGACGAGGGCGGCAGCTCGCACCCGGTCTACGCCTGGCACGCGGACGAGAACCGGCTCGGCGACCTGCGGACCATGCTCGACAAGGTGCCGCCACCCCCGGCCACGACCGAGCTGGCGGCCCGGCGCTGGATGCCGGCGGAGGGGCTGGACCTGGGCGGTGTCGACGCGGTCGGCGAGCTGGCCGCGGCCGGAGCGATGGTCGTGCCGTTGGTGGCCCGCGGCCGCCCCATCGGCATGCTCGCGCTGGGCCGGGTGGCGCACACCCAGCCGCGCCGCGAGATCCTGGAGCTGGCAGCGGACCTGGCCCGGCGCTCGGCACTGGCGCTGGACAACGCCCGCCTCTACGAGGACCGGACCGCCACCTCCATGGCGTTGCAGCGCAGCCTGCTGCCGTCGGGGCTGCCGGTCGTGCCAGGAGTCGACATCGGAGTCTCCTACCAGGCCGCGGGTGCCGGCAACGACGTGGGCGGCGACTTCTACGACCTCTTCACGGTCGGCGACCCGGCCCGTGAGGGGGACGGCCGGTTCGCCGTCGCGGTCGGGGACGTGTGCGGCAAGGGGCCGGAGGCCGCAGCGTTCACCGGCCTGGCCAGGCACGCGCTGCGGCTGCTCGGCCGGCGCGGTGACGCGGTCCCCGAGGTGCTGGCGCAGCTCAACCGGGCCATCCTCGACGAGGGTGACCGCGCCCGGTTCGTCACGACGGTCTACGGCGCCGGCGAGCCGGTCGAGGGCGGCGGCCTGCGGCTGCAGCTCGCCTCGGCCGGACACCCGCTGCCCTTCCTGCTCAGCCGCGACGGCGAGGTCACCCAGGTCGGGACGCCGGGCGACCTCCTCGGTGTCTTCACGCAGCTTCAGTCCCGCGTCTTCTCGGTCGAGCTGGCGCCGGACGAGGCGCTGGTCTTGTTCACCGACGGCGTGACCGAGCGCCGTGACGGCAACCGGATGCTCGGCGAGGACGGCGTACGCGAGGCCCTGACGGGCGCGTTCGGCCTGACCGCGGCGGCAGTGGCCCGCCGGCTGCAGCAGGCCGTCGCCGACTTCGCGCCCGGTCCCCCCCGCGACGACGTGGCCATCATGGTGCTGCGCGCGGCCCCGACTCCGGTCAGACCTCGACCACCAACGGGATGATCATGGGGCGGCGCCGGTAGGCGTCGTTGACCCAGCGGCCGACGACCCGTCGCACGAGCTGCTGCAGCTGACGTGTGTCGCCGATGCCCTCCGACGCGGCCTTCTCCAGGGCCTCCTCGATGAGCGGCCGGACCGCGTCGAACACCGTGTCGTCCTCGGCGAACCCCCGCGCGTGGATCTCCGGCCCGCCCGACACCTTTCCGGTGACGGAGTCGACGACGACCACCACGGAGATGAAGCCCTCGTCCCGAAGGATGCGCCGATCCTTGAGAGACGCGTCGGTGACGTCCCCGACGCTTGAGCCGTCGACGTAGACGTAGCCGCAGGGCACCGCCCCGACCACCCGTGCCCGGCCGTCGACCAGGTCGACAACCACGCCGTCCTCGGCCAGCACGGTCCGGTCGCGCGGGACACCGGTGAGGATCGCGAGGTCGGCGTTGGCGCGCAGGTGGCGCCACTCGCCGTGCACCGGCATGACGTTGCTGGGCCGCACGATGT
>JBOGDY010000005.1:0-26690 GCA_050742955.1 Actinomycetes bacterium
CGGCCAGCTCGAGCTGGCCGCCCCACACCTACGCTGAGCCCATGCGCCCACTCGTCGTCGGGTTCGACCTCGACATGACGCTGATCGACACCCGGCCGGGCATCGCCGCGGTGTGGGACGCGCTGTCCGCCGAGACGGGGGTGCCGATCGACAGCGCCGCTGCGGTGAGCCGGCTCGGGCCGCCCCTCGACGAGGAGCTCGCGGTCTGGTTCCCGCCCGAGCTGCACGCCGAGATGGGCGACCGGTTCCGTGCCCTCTACCCGGACCTGGCGGTGACGCCGGTCCCGATACTGCCCGGCGCCCACGAGGCGGTGCAGGCCGTGCGCCGCCACGGTGGGCGGGTCGTGGTCGTCACCGGGAAGTACGAGCCGAACGCCCGGCTGCACCTGGACCACCTCGGGGTCGAGGCCGACGTCCTGGTCGGCTGGCTGTGGGGCGCGGCGAAGGGCGACGCCCTGCGCGAGCACGGTGCGTCGGTCTACGTCGGCGACCACGTCGGCGACGTCGAGGGTGCCCGGGCGGCGGGTGCGCTGAGCGTCGGCGTGGCGTCGGGCCCGATGAGTGCGAAGGTGCTCACCGCGGCCGGAGCCGACGTCGTGCTCGAGGACCTGCACGACTTCCCGGCCTGGCTGGACGGGCACGTGCTCGACGTCCGCCTGGCCGACCTGACGGCCCAGCTCGAGGGCGCCGGCTCGCTGCTGGTCGCGTTCTCCGGCGGCGCCGACTCGGCGTTCCTGCTCGCCGCCGCGACCCGCACCCTGGGGGCCGGCAACGTGGTCGCGGCCACCGCTGTGTCGGGCAGCCTGCCGGCCAGCGAGCTCGACCAGGCCCGCCGGTTCGCCGCGGACCTCGGTGTCCGGCACCTCACGCCCCGCACCGCTGAGATCGACCGGGCCGGCTACCGGGCCAACGCGGGGGACCGCTGCTACTTCTGCAAGGCCGAGCTCCTCGACGTACTGGCGCCGTTGGCGAGCAGGCACGGCCTCGCGCACGTGGCGACAGGAACCAACGCCGACGACATGGTCGCCGGCTTCCGCCCCGGGATCCGCGCGGCCGCGGAACGCGGCGCGGTGACCCCCCTCCATGCGGCCGGTCTTACCAAGATCCAGGTGCGTGAGGCGAGCCGCCGCCTGGGCCTGGTCACGTGGGACAAGCCGGCCGCCGCGTGCCTGGCCAGCCGGGTCGCCTTCGGGCTGGAGGTGACCCCGAGCCGGCTGGCTCGCGTCGAGCGGGCCGAGGCGGCCTTGCGTGCGGTGCTCGGCGACGCCGGGACCCCGGTCACCGACCTGCGGGTGCGTGACCTCGGCGGCACGGCCCGGGTGGAGGTCGACCCCTGGCTCGTGGGGCTGGTGGCGGGGAGCCGGGAGGCGCAGGCCGCCGTGCTGGACGCCGGGTACGCCGAGGTCGAGATCGACCCCCGTGGTTTCCGGTCCGGGTCCATGAACGAGCTGCTGCCCGACCAGGAGCGTTGGCGCTGAAACCCGGAGGGGCAGCCGCCCGCGAGCGCGTATCGTTGAACGCCCGGCTCCGGCCGTGGTCCCCATCACATTCGACGAGCAAGAGGTACGACGTGCCCACCGGCAAGGTCAAGTGGTACGACACCGACAAGGGCTTCGGGTTCCTGACCCGGGACGACGGCGGTGACGTCTTCGTGCACTCGTCGGCGCTGCCGGCCGGTGTCCCCGCGCTGCGGCCGGGGTCCCGGGTGGAGTTCGGCATCGTCGACGGCCGCCGCGGCGAGCAGGCGCTGACCGTGACGGTGCTGGACCCGGTCCAGACCGTGTCCGCCGGCCAGCGCAAGTCGGCCGACGAGATGACAGTGATCGTCGAGGACCTCATCAAGCTGCTCGACGGCGTCGGGAACACGCTGCGCCGGGGCCGCTATCCGGACCGGGCCGTGGCCGAGAAGACGGCCGCGGTGCTCCGGGCGGTGGCCGACGACATCGAGCGTTGACGGGACCGCATGACTGGTGGCACCGCGCCGCGACCTGAGACCGAGCCGGACCGGGAGCTCAACCGATCGCTATGGACTCAGATCAATGCCGCGTTCACCGACGCCGACGCCGAACGCGCCTGGGGCGCCGACACGATCACGTGGGGCCTGTTCCAGGTCCCCGAGCGCGATGTCGGAGCCTTGGGGGACGTGGCCGGGCTCGACGTGGTCGAGCTCGGATGCGGCACCGCGTACCTGTCAGCCTGGCTCGCCCGGGCAGGCGCCCGACCGGTCGGAGTGGATCTGACACCGGCCCAGCTGGACACGGCACGCCGTTGCCAACGGGACTTCGGGTTGGCGTTTCCGCTGGTCGAAGCCAGCGCGGAGAACGTGCCGCTACCGGATGACTCCTTCGACCTGGCCGTCAGTGAGTACGGAGCCAGCGTGTGGTGCGACCCCGAGCTCTGGGTGGCGGAGGCGGCGCGGTTGTTGCGCCCGGGTGGGCGCCTCGTCTTCCTCACCAACAGTGTGCTGGTCACCCTGTGTGTACCCGAGGACGAGGGCTACGCCGGGGAGTGGCTGAGGAGGGGGCAACGGGACGTGCGCCGGGTACGGTGGCCGGCCGGCGGGGTCGAGTTCCACCCCGGCCACGGCGATTGGGTACGTGTCCTTCGTGCCAACGGCTTCGTCCTCGAGGCCCTGCACGAGCTCCTCGCCCCTGTCGGCGCCAAGGACCCCGGCTACTACGAGATCGTCACCAGGGAATGGGCGCAGCGATGGCCAGCCGAGGACCTCTGGGTCGCCTCACTCCGCAAGGAACGAGAGCCGGCAGCGGTTGGCTAGCGCACGACACGCGACAACGGCGCCCTGGATCCACTCTTGCGGCTACATCGGAAGGGTCGGACACAACCGCTCCGCCCACCCGTCGCTGCAGCCTGGCGGCGGCGGTCCCCACGGTCCCTTGCGGCCCCTCGGCGGCTACGCGGACACCTACCATGGGCAGAACGCACGGTTGGCGGCATGACTGCGAGTTCGTCACATCGGCATGGTCGCGAGTTCGTCACATGGAGCCATGTCCGGGCGCATCCGTCACGAGCCCCAGCTGAGGTCTGTGGTCACTACTCCAAGTCGGCCGGGTGTTCCTGGGGGTGAGCAGTTCGGGCCGCGCGGACCGCCCGCGCCGTCACGGCCAGCATCGCGGTCAGCCCGAGTGCGGCCAGGCCCAGGCCGAGCCGGCCGTTCAGCGGCAGCGCGATGCCGATCGCGCCCCCCACGACCCACGACAGCTGCAGCACCGTCTCCGAGCGGGCGAAGGCCGAGGTCCGCACCGCCTCGGGGACGTCGCGCTGGATGGTCGCGTCCAACGACAGCTTCCCGAGGGACTGGGCCAGGCCGGCGGCCGCGCCGACCGCGAGCACGGTGACCACGCCGTACACGAACGCCCCGGCCGCCGCCGCGGCCGCGACCACCCCCAGCGCCACCACGATGACCATCGCGGGGGCCCGGGTCCGCAGCCGGGCCCCGATCACGGTCCCCGACGTGCTGCCGATCCCCGCCGCGGTGGCCACCAACGCGATCGCGACCGTGTCGTCGAGGCCACCGATGGGGTGCTCGCGCAGCAGAAAGGCGAGGAACATCGTCAGGAACCCGGAGAACGCGCGCAGCGCACCGTTGGCCCGTAGTGCCGTCACGACAGCGGTGCCGACGCTGGCGCTGCGCGGGATCGGGCCGGTGTCGTCGAGCGAGAGGGTGGTGCGCTCCTCGCCGGCCGTGGAGTCGACGCGGGAGGGCAGCCGGAGGGCGAGCACCATGCCGGCGCCGAACACCAGGAAGGCCGCGCGCAGCGACCACCCCGGACCCGCGAGCGACAGCAGCGCGGCCACGCCGGCTCCCGCCGCCCCGCAGATGATGCCGGCCAGCGAGATGCGGGAGTTGACCGCGACGAGGGTGCCGTCCGCGGGCAGCAGCCGCGGCACCGTGGCCGACCTGGTCACCCCGTAGGCCTTGGAGGCGACCAGGCAGCCGAAGGCGGCCGGGTAGAGGGACAGGTCGCCATCGGCCACCGACCCGGCCATCACCCAGACGAGGAACGCGCGGGCGAGCATCGTGGCTGCGATCGCATAGCGCCGGCCGTGCCGGACCCGGTCGAGCAACGGGCCCACGATCGGCGCCATCACGGCGAACGGTGCCATGGTGATCAGCAGGTAGAGGGCCACCCGGCCGCGGGCCTCACCGGTCGGCACCGAGAAGAACAGAGTGTTGGCCAGCGCGACCGCCACCATGGCGTCGCCGAACGTGTTGACGCCGTGCAGCTCGATGAGCCGCCCGAGACCCGACTCGCCCGCGCCGTGGGCGTGCGTGACCCGCCGCACCTTGCGGGCCGCGCCGACGGCCGTGGAACGGGTCCGCCGGGCACCGCCCCGCGCTGCCCGCCTGAGGCGCAGCGTCCGGTCACCCGTCATGCCTCCATCCTGCCGGTTTCGCGTCGACGCCGGTCATGGGGGACAATCGACCGTCGTGACGACCACCACATCCCGACGGCCCACGGTCGATGCCGTGTGCGCGGCCGCGGAGGACCTGGCCCGGGCCGTCGCCGAGGACGTTGCCGGCGCCGACCAGGTCGGCGCGCATTTGGGCGTGGAGCCGGAGGGCGAGCGGATCGCCACCCACTACTTCGCCTCCCTCAGCCCGGCCTACCGGGGCTGGCGGTGGGCGGTGACCGTCGCCCGGGTCTCCCGCAGCCGCACCGTCACGGTCGCCGAGTCGGTGCTCGTGCCCGGTGAGGACGCCGTGCTCGCGCCGGAGTGGCTGCCCTGGAGCGAGCGGCTCAAGCCGGGCGACCTCGGCGTCGGCGACCTGCTGCCGACCCGCGAGGACGACGACCGCCTCGAGCCCGGCTACACCCAGACCGACGAGGAGGACGCCGACGCGGTCGCGGTCTGGGAGCTGGGGCTGGGTCGGGTCCGGGTGCTGTCCGCGACCGGTCGCGACGACGCGGTCGACCGCTGGTACTCCGGTGACCGCGGCCCCCGCGCGCCCATCGCCGAAGCGGCGCCCGCCACCTGCACGTCGTGCGGCTTCTTCCTGCCCCTCGCCGGCTCCCTCCGGCCGGTGTTCGGGGTGTGCGCCAACGAGTTCTCACCCAGCGACGGACTGGTCGTGTCCTACGACCACGGCTGCGGCGCCCACTCGGAGGCCGCGGTCATGCCGGCACCACTCGAGGTCACCGCACCGGTCATCGACGAGGTCGCCTACGACGTCATCGCCCTTCACCCGGTGGAGCACTCGCCGGGGTCGGTCGACGACGCCATCCCGCCCGAGGACCTCGGCCACTCCTGACCGCCTCTTCACCCCCCTTTCCCACCCCCTCATTCCCCCGTTGATCATGCGCAAGTGGTCGACCACTTGCGCATGATCAACGGGAGGATGGCGCGGGGAGAGCGCAGGATCAACTCCTTGAGGTGGCGCGGGGGAGAGCGGAAGGCGAGGGAGGGTGGTGACGGCGGACCCGTTCGGGACGGCCGCGATGCGGCGCCGGGTGCTCGACGCCTGGGCCGCGTCGCCGGCGCGCTTCCGCGAGGACGCCAACGCCGAGGAGGACCTGGTCCTCGGTGGCTACCGCGACCGTGTCGTGGTGGAGCTGGCCCAGAACGCCGCGGACGCGGCCGGCCGGGCGGGCGTCCCGGGGCGCCTGCACCTGAGGCTGTACGCCGGGACGCTGGTCGCCTCGAACGTCGGCAGCCCGCTCGACGCCGCGGGGGTCGAGTCGCTGTCGACCCTGCGTGCGTCGGCGAAGCGGGACGAGGCGGGCACCGCCGGGCGGTTCGGTGTCGGGTTCGCGGCGGTCCTGGCGCTGACGGACGAGCCGGCGATCGCGTCGTCCGACGGCAGTGTGCGGTGGTCGGCCAACGACGCCCGTGCTGACCTGCGCGCCCTGCACACCCTCGCCGACGAGCTCGCCGAGCGGCGGGGCCACCTGCCCGCGCTGCGGCTGCCCTACGCCGATGACGCCCGCCCCGAGCAGGGCTGGGACACGACGGTCCGGCTGCCTCTGCGCGACGCGGCGGCCGAGGCGCTGGCGCGCCGTCTTCTCGACGAGGTGGACGACGCGCTGCTGCTGGCCCTTCCGGCGCTGACCGAGATCGTCGTCGAGGTGGACGGGCAGGCACGCCGGCTCACCGGAGCGGACCGCTGGCAGGTCCTGCGGCGCGGCGGTTCCCTGGACCCGGCCCTGCTCGCCGACCGGCCGGTCGAGGAACGGGCCCGGCCCTGGTGGTCGCTCACCTGGGCGGTGCCCACCGCCGGGCAGCCCGTGCCCCGGGTCCTGCACGCGCCGACGCCTACCGACGAGCCGGTGGACCTGCCGGCCCTGCTCGTCTGCTCGTTCCCGCTCGACCCGACCCGCCGGCACGTCGCGGCCGGGCCGCTCACCGACTTCCTCGTCGCCGAGGCGGCCGGCGCCTACGCCGAGCTGGCGGCCGGGACCGACGACCCGGTCGCCATGGTGCCCGGAGTGGTCGCCGCCGGCGCCCTGGACGCCGCCCTGCGGCGTGCGATGACCGGGGCGCTGTCGACCGCGCCGATCCTGCGGACCATCGGCGGTGAACACGTGCGGCCCCGGGACGCGGTGTCGGTCGTCGACGCGGGGGGTCGGCTGCGGGCGGTGCTCGACGAGGTGCTGGCCCCGTTGGTCGAGGACCGACCGGAGCTGGCACGGCTCGGCACCCGCCGGCTGCCGCTGCACGAGGTCGTGGACATGCTGGCCGACCTGCACCGCGGGCCGGCCTGGTGGCGCGCCCTCTATGCCGGGCTCGGGGACGCGGTGACCCGCGAGGCGCGCGACGCCCTCGGAGCCGTGCCGGTGCCGTTGGCAGACGGCCGCACCGTGCGAGGCCCACGCGGCCTGCTGATGCCGGGCGACCGCCTGCCGGCGGGGCTGGACGTCCTCGGCCTGCGCGTCGTGCACCCGGACGCGGCGCACCCCCTGCTGCTGCGGCTGGGCGCGGTCGACGTCGGGGCCCGCGCGGTCCTCGACGACCCAGCGGTGCGGGCCGCGGTCGAGGCCGCCGAGGACGCGCCGGAGGCGCCCGGGCTGGTCGAGGCCGTGCTCGGGCTCGTGGCCGCGGCGGGGGTGGAGCCCGGCGCGCTGCCCTGGCTGGGTGACCTGCTGCTGCCCGACGACGCGGGTGAGCTCGTCCCGGCGCGCGACCTCGCGCTGCCGGGTTCGCTGCTCGACGAGGTCGCGGACGACGGGGTCCTGGGCCGGCCGTCGGGGGAGCTGGTGGACCGTTGGGGGCGGGACGTGCTGGCGGCGGTCGGTGTGCTCGCGATCTTCGGGGTGGTCCGCGACGAGGACGTGTCGCTGGAGGACACCGACCACGACCTCGACGCGGAGGCCGACTGGGCGGCGCACCTGCTGGCCGACCTTCCGCCGCAGCGGCTGCCTCCGTCGCTGCCGGAGCTGCTGGCCGTCCGCGACCTGGACGTCGTGCGCGACGACGCCTGGCCGCAGGTGCTGGCCGTCCTCGCCGGCGACCCGCAGCTGCGGGCGGCCGTGGTGGAGCCGGCCCGGGTGCTCACCGGCTCCGGGCGCGTCGACGCGCCGTCGTACACGGCCTGGTGGTTGCGGCGCAACGCCCGGCTCGGCGGCCGCCGCCCCGACGGCCTGGTCGCGGCGGGGACGTCGGACCTGCGGAGCCTGTACGACGAGGTCACCTCCGACCTCGACCCGGTCTTTCTGTCGGCCCTCGGCGTCCGGACCTCCCTTGCCGCGCTGCTCGCCGAGCCCGGCGGTCCCGACGAGCTGCTCGACCGGATGGCGGATCCGGGCAGGCCGGTCTCGGCCGCGGCGCTGTCCCGGCTGTACGCCGCGTTGGCCGCGCTGGACCCCGACGACGTGGAGCCCCCGGAACGGGTCCGGGTGGGGCCCGACCTGGTGGTCGACGCGGCCGAGGTGGTGGTCCTCGACGCCCCGCAGCATCTGCAGCTGGCCTGGCCGGTGCCGCCGCTGCGGGCGCCGCTCGAGACGGCGGCCGCGCTCGCCGACGTGCTGGGCGTCGACGTCAGCAGCGACCGGGTCGGCGACGTCGCGCCCCCGGCCGGCGGGAGGCGGCGCACGGTGGCGTCGGTGGTGGCCCGGGTGCTGCCCGGGGCGCCGGACACCTGGCGGGAGCACGACGACCTGGTCGTCGGCGGCGTCGCGGTGCAGTGGTGGGTCGGGCCGGACGGCACCGTCCACGCGTGCACCGTCGACGGCCTGGCGCGCGGGTTGTCCTGGGCGGCGGGGCGATGGGACCTGAGGCTGCTGGTGGCCGCGGTCCTGGCCGACCCGGCCCGGGTGGACGATCTCCTGGCAGAGGCGTCCCTGGAGACGCCCCCGCCGGGTGACCGGGTGGTCGACCCGGCCTAGCCGGGCGAGTGAACGCCGTGGGGCTGGGAGCCACCACCGTGGCCGTGGGCGTGACCACCCGCCCCGGTGGCCGCCAGGGCCGGCGTGGTGATCGCCGACACCGCCATCGCCCCGGCACCCATCAGCACCAGGTAGCCGAGTGCGGACCGGCGGGTGCGCACCGGCCGCGAGGTGCGCGACGCGGCGCCGGCCACCACGAGCGCAGCGACGACGCCGACCTCGAGGACGACCGACAGGACGTCGGCCCGGCCGACCGCCTCGGCCGCACCGTCGCCCGGCCCGAACGGGAGCCCCACGGTCCGGGTCAGAGCCCACAGCGCGACAACGGCGGTGTTCACGCCGACGGTCAGCGCCGGAAGAGGTGCCGGCCGGCGAGCCATGGCCGCGACGGCCCACGCCACCTGGTAGCCGCCGAGCACCGCGAAGAAGACCCCGAAGAGCCACCACTCGCGGTAGTGGTCGTGCGTCACCGCCAGATGGACCAGCCCGGCGCCGAGCGAGGCGAACCCCGCCCAGCACCGGGCCACGTCAGCGCGGTCGTAGCCGGTCACGCGACTCTCACACTGTGCGGGTGTCGGCCATGGTCCGCTTGTCCTGGGAGAGGCCGACGCCGAGCAGCAGGATCGCGCTGCCGAGGTGCAGGACGTTGTCGGCGCCGTTGAGGGCGAGGATGTTGACGTCGCTGTCGAGGATGAACAGCCCGACGATGCCCAGCACCAGGTAGACGGCACCGACCAGCGTGTTCACCGCTCGGGCCGACGCCGTGGTCCGGCTGCCGGCGAGCAGCAGCGCACCCACCAGCACATGGATGACGTTGTGCAGGGGGTTGACGTCGAAGAAGATCAGCGGCTCGCCCTCGGTTCCGGCGAAGTCCACACCGCTGGTCACGGCGAAGCCAGCCAGGCCGACCAACACGTAGACCACTCCGAACACCGCGCCGAGCAGGCGGTTCGGTGAGCTGGACATGATGATGATCCTTTCTGGGGCACCGCGGCGGCGTCCCCGATGCTGTTGGTTCGGAGCGCGCTGCCGTGCGGATGGGTTCAGGTCAGCGGTTCGCGGGGCGCGGTGTCCCGCTCGTCGTCACGCGACGTCACATCACGCTGCAAGGAGCGACGGCGCCGGCGGAGGTACACGATGCCGAGCAGACCCAGCCCGGCGCCCGCGAGGAAGATCCACGTCCAGTTCTCGTTGCCCCCGTCGGCGAGCGGGTCGTGGAACACGAGCGCGAGAACGAGAGCCACGAACCACACGACCGTGCCGATCGTCACGACCCTGACGTCGTCGGTCTCCAACGGTTCGGGATCCGGGCGGCGAGGCGTGACCATGCGCCGAGGGTACGTCTGGCAGGCTGACCGCCGAACGATCACGGCTTCGTACTTCGTACCCCCAGACCTGCGAGGAGCCATGTCAGGTTCGACGTCACCGCCGGCATCCAGCACCCGTCCGTCCGAGAGCCGACTCCGCACCAGGCTCGACGACCTCTTCCACATCACCCAGCGCGGCTCGACCCTCCCGCGCGAGGTGCGTGGTGGCCTCGCGACGTTCTTCACGATGGCCTACATCGTGGTGCTGAACCCGCTGATCATCGGCACCGTCCCCGACGCGGACGGGAACTTCCTCGGGGGTGGCTCCGAACCGGACCTCGCCCTGGTCGCGGCCGCGACGGCTCTGGTCGCTGGCGTCATGACGATCCTGATGGGCGTGGTCGCCAACTTCCCGCTGGCGCTGGCCACGGGTCTGGGGCTGAACGCGTTCGTCGCGTTCTCGATCGCCTCGCAGATGAGCTGGGCGGACGCGATGGGTCTCGTCGTCATCGAAGGTCTGGTCATCCTCGTCCTCGTCCTCACCGGCTTCCGCCACGCCGTCTTCCATGCGGTGCCGACCGCGCTCAAGACCGCGATCAGCGTCGGCATCGGCCTGTTCATCGCCTTCATCGGCCTGGTCGACGCGGGCATCGTCCGGCGTAACCCGGATGAGGCGAACACACCGGTGCCGGTCGGATTCGGGTACGGCGGCGAGCTGGCCGGCTGGCCGACGCTGGTCTTCGTCGTGGGGCTGCTCGCGATCATCGTGATGATGGTCAAGCGGGTGAAGGGCGCCATCCTCATCGGCATCGTCGGCACGACGGTCCTCGCCGTCATCGTCGAGGCCATCGCCGACATCGGCCCCGCCTTCATCGCCCCCGGCAAGATCAACCCGCACGGCTGGGGGCTCAACGTGCCCGAGGTGCCCGACACGTGGGCCGAGCGGCCGGACTTCGGGCTGCTCGGCGACTTCAGCCTGCTCGGGTCGTGGGAGCGCGTCGGCTTCGTTGCGGCGGCCCTGTTCGTCTTCACCCTGCTGCTGGCCGACTTCTTCGACACGATGGGCACGATGACGGCCATCGGCGCCGAGGCCGACCTGCTCGACGAGAAGGGCACCCCGGCCGGCTCGCAGCGCATCCTCGTCGTCGACTCCGTCGCGGCCGCGGCCGGCGGCGCCGCGTCGGTGTCGAGCAACACGTCGTACATCGAGTCGGCGGCAGGTGTCGGGGAGGGGGCCCGCACCGGGTTGGCCAGCGTGGTGACCGGTGTGTGCTTCCTGCTCGCGACCTTCCTGGCACCCGTCGTGGCGATCATCCCCTACGAGGCCGCCACACCCGCACTCGTGGTTGTCGGGTTCCTGATGATGGTGCAGGTCAAGTCCATCGACTGGGACGACTTCGACATCGCGATGCCCGCGTTCCTCACGATCGTGCTGATGCCGTTCGCCTTCTCGATCAGCGTCGGCATCGGTGCCGGGTTCGTGACCTACGTGCTCATCAAGGCCGTCCGTGGCCGGGCCGCGCAGGTGCACCCGCTGCTCTGGGTGGTGGCCGGGCTGTTCGTCCTCTACTTCGCGATCAACCCCATCGAGCAGCTGCTCGGGGTGAACTGACGCCCGTCAGGCGGGCGCGACTCCGCGTTCGGCACGAGCGGCCCGGGTCCCACGGTCGATGCGGCCGGCCAGCCCGTCGGCCGCGGCCAGCAGCACCGGCACGATCGACCGGACGGCCTCGTGGGTGACGCGGCCGGCGGGCCCGGACACCGACAGAGCGGTCGAAGGGCTGCCGGGAACCGCGACCGCCACGCAGCGCACGCCCGGCTCCTGCTCACCGTCGTCCACCGCGTAGCCCTGCGTCCGGACCCGGCCCAGCTCGGCCAGCAGCCGATGCACGTCGGTGATCGTGTGCTCGGTGCGCGCGGGCATCCCGGCCCGGGCCACGATGCCGCGCACGTCGTCCTCGGGCAGCTGCGCGAGCAGCGCCTTCCCCACGCCGGTGCAGTGGGCGTAGACCCGACGGCCCACCTCGGTGAACATCCGCATCGTGTGACGCGAGGAGGGTGCCTGCGCGACGTAGACCACCATGCCCGCATCCAGCATCGCGAGGTTCGCCGTCTCGCCGCTCGTCTCGGCGAGCGCCAGCAGGTGCGGGCTCGACCACGCCTCCACCGTCCGTGAGGCGCTCTCGCCGAGCCCGATGAGCCGCGGGCCGAGCGCGTAACGGCGGCTCGGCAGCTGCAGGACGTAGCCGGACGTGACGAGCGTCCGCACGATGCGGTGGATCGTCGGCACCGGGAGGCCGGACGGCGCAGCCAGCTGGCTCAGCGCCACCTCGCCGCCGGCCGCCGCCATCAGCTCCAGCAGCTCGAACGCGCGATCGAGCGACTGCACACCGCCTGCTCGCGCAGGCTTCGCCGGCGGTCGGAGCATCACTCCCCCTTCCACGTGACCCGTTGCCGCGTGCCGAACGACGCGACGGCGCGGTGGAAGTCGTCGCTGCCGAAGGCGCGGGACACGACATCGTCGCCGTCGGGCAGACCGGCCCTGCGCAGCCGCGCGACGGACACCTTCGCGGCCCACATGGTCAGCGGAGCATGCGAGAGCAGCGTCCCGACGACGTCCTTCAGCGTCGCGTCCAGGGCGTCGTCGTCGCAGACCTCCGCGACGAAGCCGGCGGCTTGTGCTTCCCCCGCGTCGAGCAACCGCCCCCGGAGCAGCAGGTCGAGAGCTCGCGCCGGTCCCAGCTGGGCGACCAGCACCGAGACGCTGTTCATCGACAGACAGTTGCCCAGCGTCCGCGCGATCGGGACACCGAACCGGGCCGACCTGGTGGCGACGCGCAGGTCGCAGACCGCTGCCAGGGCCAGGCCGCCGCCGAGGCAGTAGCCCTCGACGGCCGCAACCGTCGGGACGGCGACGTCCTCGAGCCGGTTGACCACGCCGGCGATGCGCTCCTCGTAGGCGACGCCGTCGGCACCGTCCCGGAAGTCACGGAAGGCGGCGATGTCGGTGCCGGACACGAACGCCCTGCCGCCGGCACCGCGCAGCACCATCACCTTCAGCTCGTCGTCGCCGTCGACGGTCTCGCAGGCGGCGTGCAGCCCGTCGTACATCGCGAAGGTCATCGCGTTGTGCTGCGCCGGCCGGTCGAAGGTGACGGTCAGCACCGCTCCGTCGCGGGTGACGCGCAGGTCCTCGGTCACGACGCCTCCCTCGCCGACCGTGCCGCGACGAGGGCGTCGACGTCCTCGTCGCTGAAGCCCGCGTCGCGCAGCGCGGCGCGGGTGTCGGCACCGAGCACCGGGCCCGCTCCGGCGCGACGCGGTGGCGTGCGCGAGAGCCGCATCGGGGAGCCGACCTGGCGGACCGCGCCGGCCACCGGGTGCGGCGCGTCCCAGAAGAACTCGCGGGCGTCCAGGTGCTCGTCGGTGAAGACCTCCGCGTAGTCGGCGATCGGTGCGCACGGCACGCCGAGCGCCTCGAGCCGCGAGACCACCTCGGACGTGGGCAACGCTGCGGTGCGCTCCTCGACGAGGGGGATCAGCTCGCCCCGCCGGGCGTGCCGTGACGACGAGTCGGCGAACCGCTCGTCGTCGAGCACGTCCTCCAGACCCAGTGCCGTGCACAGGCCGGCCCAGGTCTTCGGGGTGATGGCGCCCAGGGTCACCCAGCCGTCCGCCGTGCGCACCGCCTGGTAGGGAGCCTGGCTCTGGTGCGCCGACCCGAGCGGCCCTCCGACCTCGCCGGTGGCGAAGTACCGGCCGGCCTCCCAGACGCCCAGCGACACGGCCGACTCGAGCAGCGACACGTCGATGTACTGTCCCTCGCCGGAGCGCTCCCTCTCACGCAGCGCCGCGGTGACCGCGAGCGCGACGTAGAGCCCGCAGACGAGGTCACACAGCGGCACTCCGACCTTGGCCGGAGGGCCGGACGGGTGCCCGGTGATGCTCATGAGCCCGCCACGCGCCTGCGCCATGATGTCCAGTCCCGGCAGCCTGGCGAGCGGTCCGTCCTGTCCGAAGCCGGACGCGGACGCGTAGACGACGCCCCGGTTGACGGCACGGACGTCGTCGTAGCCCAACCCGAGGCCGCGCATGGCTCCCGGCCGGAGGTTCTCGACCACCACGTCGGCCCGGGCGGCCAGCCGGAGGAACGCCGCGCGTCCGGCGTCGGACTTCAGGTCCAATGCCACCGACCGCTTGGACCGGTTGAGCCGCAGGAAGGGCGAGCTCTCGCCCTCGACGAACGGCCCTGTGCCGCGCACCGGCTCGCCGCCGTCCGGGTTCTCCACCTTGAGCACGTCGGCGCCGAGGTCGGCCAGCTGCATCGCCGCGAACGGTGCGGCCATGAAGACGCCGACCTCGAGGACGGTCAGGCCCTCCAGCGGGCCGGTGGTCACGTCGTCGCCCCGTCGCGGTAGCGCGCCGCACGCGCGACGTAGGACTCGGCGCCGAGCCGGATCCGGTCGCGCTCGGCGTCGGTGACCTCACGCTTGACCTTGCCGGGCACGCCGGCCACGAGGGAGCCCGGCGGCACGACGGTGCCCTCGAGCACGACGGACCCGGCGGCGACCAGCGAGCCGCCGCCGATCACCGCTCCGTTGAGGACGACGGCCCCCATGCCGATCAACGCGTCGTCCTGCACCGTGCACCCGTGGACGACTGCGCGGTGCCCGAGCGTGACCCGGGCACCGACGGCCACCGGGAAGCCGGGGTCGGAGTGCAGGACGCATCCGTCCTGCACGTTGCTCCCCTCACCGACCTCGATGGGTGCGCCGTCGGCCCGGATCACCGCACCGAACCAGACGCTCGCCCCGGACCCCACCGTGACGGCGCCCACCAACGTCACCCCCTCGGCCACGAAGGCCTCGGGGGAGACGTCGGGCTCGGTCCCGTCGTAAGGCAGGAGGAGCGGGCCGCGTGCGGAGACCTGGTGCTGTGTCGTCACAGCCAGCCGGGCACGACCAGGACCAGCCAGGTCGTCAGCGGCGCTATCGCCACCATCGAGAAGCCCCACTGGATGAGCCGCCGGAACACGAAGTCGCGGTCCTCGTCCTGCGCGTTCGCGACCACCAACGACCCGCTGGTCGAGAACGGGCTGGAGTCGACGACCGACGACGAGATGGCCAGCGCCGTGATGAGCCCGATGGCACCGACGCCCGAGTCGTCCTTCAGGAACGGCACGGCGAGCGGGATCAGCGCGCCGAGGATGCCGGTCGTCGAGGCGAACGCCGACACGACTCCGCCGATGTAGCAGATGAGCAGGGCGGCGATCATGACGGTGCTGATCGCTGCGACCTCCTCGCCGAGCCAGTCGATGGTGCCGATGGTCTCCATCAGGCTGACGTAGGTCACGATGCCGCAGACCAGCAGGACGGTCGGCCAGGCGATCTGGTTGACCGCACCCTTGGTGCCCTTGGGGTCAGCGAGCGAGAGCAGGCATGCCACGACGAAGGCGGAGAAGCCGACGTCGAGGTCGAAGAACAGGGCGCCGATCGCCAGGGCGCCCAGTCCGAGGAGCGTGAGCTGGCGGTTCAGGTCGAGCGTCGTGACCGTCTCGGGCTCGTCCTGCCCCTCCGGGCGCGTCGGGTGGGTCGTCGTGGTCGTGCGGGTGGTGCCGGTCTGCTCCGCCGGGCCCTCACGCAGCCCGTGGGAGCGTGAGCCCGCGCCGCCGCCGGATCCGTTGCCGCCGCCGGACCCGTTGCCGCCGCGCCGGAGGTCGATGCCGCCGCGTCCGCCGCCGCCGGCGCTGCCTCCGTGGCCGTTACCGCCGTCGACAGACTCGAGCGATCCGTCACCGGTGTCGCGCAGTCCGATCAGCTCGCGGCCACCGAAGAGGCCGAAGGTGACGATGCCGAGGATCACGTTGAAGACCAGCGAGGCCAGGAAGAGGAAGAGCGGGCTGCCCTCGAGGTTGTTGCGCTCGACGACACCGTTGGTGATCGAGCCGAAGATGCTGATCGGCGAGAAGCCGCCCGCCGTCGCGCCGTTGATGATCATCAGGCCCATCAGGACCGGGTTGATCTTGTACCGCAACGCGAAGCCCATGCCCACCGGCGCGATGATCGCGACCGCTGCCGGGACCACGGCGCCGACGGCGGTGAGTACCCCCGTCACCGCGAACATGATCCAGGGGATGTAGGCGACCCGACCGCGCACCGATCTGACGGCCGCATGGACAAGCCAGTCGATGGTGCCGTTGTTCTTCGCGATCGCGAAGAGGAACGTCACCCCGGCCAGGATGATGAACAGGTCCCCGGGGAACCCCCCGGCCATCTCGTCGACCTTCTCGTCGAAGGCCCCCTCCAGGACGAACATGCCGACCACGAAGGTCGCGGCGACCGCGAGCGCGCCCATGTGGATGGGCAGCAACGTGGCGATCAGGAAGATCAGGCAGAGGACGAGGATCGAAACGAGCTCGACGGACATGGAACGGACCTCCCAGGCCTCGCTCACTCCAGATGACGACGGAGTTCGAAATTTCGGATCACGGAAATGTGACCCCAGTCACAGGCATGACAACATGCGGGGGATTTGTCCGTCAAGTCCCGATTACGGGGAGATGGCACAATATTGCGGACGGTGGCAGGATTTCGCATCCCGGACACGTCCGGATGGGCACCGTGCGAGAGGGTGGAGAGTGCATGAGCACCACGACCGGCCGCCACTACCTGCAGATCCCGGGCCCGACGAACGTGCCCGACGAGATCCTGCGGGCGATGTCGGCGCCGACGATCGACCACCGCGGACCGGACTTCGGTCGGCTCGGCCGCCGGGTGCTCGAGGCGCTCGCCCCGGTCTTCGCGACGACACAGCCGGTGGTGGTCTACCCCAGCTCGGGGACGGGCGCGTGGGAGGCGGCACTGGTCAACACCCTGTCTCCCGGCGACCGGGTGCTCGCGTTCGAGACCGGGCACTTCGCCACGCTGTGGCAGGCGATGGCGACGGCGCTTGGCCTGCAGGTCGACTTCGTCCCGGGTGACTGGCGCCACGGCGTCGACCCGGCGGTCGTGGAAGAGCGGCTCGCTGCTGACACCGCCCACGAGGTCAAGGCCGTGTGCGTCGTGCACAACGAGACGTCGACCGGCGTCACCAGTCGCGTCCCCGAGGTGCGTGACGCCATCGACGAGGCCGGCCACCCGGCGTTGCTGCTCGTCGACACGATCTCCTCGCTGGCCTGCATCGACTACCGGCACGACGAGTGGGGTGTCGATGTCACCGTCGCCGGGTCGCAGAAGGGCCTGATGCTGCCGCCCGGCCTCGGCTTCAACGCGGTCAGCGCGAAGGCGCTCGCCGCCTCGCGCACCGCCCGCCTGCCGAAGTCCTACTGGGACTGGGCGCCGATCATCGAGGCCAACCGGAACGGCTTCTGGCCCTACACGCCCGCCACCAACCTGCTCTACGGACTCGAGGTCGCCCTGCGGATGCTCGCCGACGAGGGCCTGCCCCACGTCTTCGCCCGTCACCAGCGCCATGCCGCGGCGACCCGCGAAGCCGTCCGGGCCTGGGGTCTCGAGGTTCTCTGCGCCGACGAGCGCGAGCACTCGGGGTCGCTGACCGCCGTCCTCGTGCCCGAGGGCCACGACGCGGACGACGTACGACGTGTGGTGCTCGACCGGTTCGACATGTCGCTCGGCGCCGGGCTGGGCAAGTTGACCGGCCGCATCTTCCGGATCGGCCACCTGGGGCACTTCAACGACCTGACGCTCGCGGGCACTCTCTCGGGCGTGCAGATGGGCCTGCGGCTGTCCGGCGTCCCGGCTGAGTCCGACGGCGTCGCCGCTGCCCTGGCTTTGCTGGAGAAGGAGTGACAGAGCTGGAGCAGCTGCTGCGGCGGGACATGGACGGCGAGGTCGCGTTCGACGACTACACCCGCCACCTGTTCTCGCGCGACGCGAGCATGTACGCCATCCGGCCGCTCGGGGTCGCCTTCCCCCGGCACGGCGACGACGTCGCGGCGGCGGTGTCGGTCGCTGCCTCGCAAGGAGTCCCGGTCGTGCCCCGGGGCGCCGGGACCAGCCTCGCCGGCCAGACCGTCGGCCCCGGGCTGGTCCTGGACATGTCCCGGCACATGGACCGCATCCACGAGATCGACCCCGATGCGCGTACCGCTCTCGTCGACGTCGGCGTCGTGCAGGACGGTCTCAACGGTGCCGCCTCGGCGTACGGCCTGATGTTCGGGCCCGACACCTCCACCAGCAACCGCGCCACGATCGGCGGGATGGTCGGCAACAACTCGGCGGGCAGCGGCAGCGTGCGCTACGGCATGACGATCGACCACGTGCGGTCGTTGGACGTCGTGCTGTCCGACGGGACCCGCGCGCGGCTCGAGCCGGTGGACGAGCCCGAGCGGGTCCGGCGCGCAGGTCGTGACAGCCTCGAGGGCCGCGTCTACCGCGGCCTGCCGGAGATCCTCGCCAGGCACGAGAGCTCGGTCGCGCAAGACTTCCCCGCCTTCTGGCGTCGGGCCTGCGGCTACCGGCTCGACCGGCTCGCCGACCCGACGCCCTTCGACCTCGCGAAGTTCGTCGTCGGGTCGGAGGGGACGCTGGTCGTCGCCACCCGCGCGGTGGTGGACCTGGTGCCCAAGCCACGGCGCACCGTCTTCGCGGTGGGCCACTTCACGTCGGTCCCGGCGGCCATCGCCGCGACGGAGGACGCCCTGTCCTGCGACCCCGCGCAGGTCGAGATGATGGACAAGACGATCCTCGACCTCTCCAGGAAGAAGATCGAGTACGCCGACCTCGGCGACAGCCTCGAGGGCGACCCGGCCGCTCTGCTCTTCGTGTCGTTCACCGGTGACGACGAGTCGGAGCTGGTCGCCAGCCTCGACCGGCTGGACGCGCTGTGGCGCAGGCATCGGCACGGCTACCACACCCTGCGTGCCGACACCCCCGCCCAGCAGGCCGCGCTGCTGAAGGTCCGCAAGTCCAGCCTCGGCCTGCTGATGGCGGCCTCCACCGGCACCCGGAGGCCGCTGGCGTTCGTCGAGGACACCGCGGTCGACCCGGCGCACCTGGCGGAGTACTCCGACCGGTTCAAGGCCGTCCTGGACCGGCACGGCCTGACCGCGGGCTTCTACGGCCACGCGTCGGTCGGCTGCCTGCACGTCCGGCCGTTCGTCGACGTCACCGACCCGGCCCAGGTGTCGACGATGCGAGCGGTCGCGACCGAGGTGAAGGACCTCGTCGCGGAGTACGGCGGTGTGAACTCCAGCGAGCACGGCGACGGGCTCGCACGCAGCGAGTTCAACCGCGGCATCTTCGGGGACGACCTCTACGACGCGATGCGCGAGGTCAAGGCGCTCTTCGACCCGGAGAACGTCATGAACCCCGGGAAGATCGTGGACTCGCCGGCGATGACCGACAACCTGCGCGACCAGGCACTGCCGCCCGCCCCGCCGATCAGCACCCGGCTGCAGTTCGAGGTGGTCGGCGGGATGCGGGCTGCGGCGGACCGGTGCATGAACATCGGGCTGTGCCGGAAGAGCACGACCGGCGCGATGTGCCCGTCCTACATCGCGACCAAGATGGAGGAGCATTCGACGCGGGGGCGTGCGAACGCCCTGGTGAAGGCGCTCAGCGAGCCCGATCCCGCGGCCGCGCTCGGCGACGAGCGGCTGCACGAGATCCTCGACCTCTGCCTGATGTGCAAGGCGTGCAAGAGCGAGTGCCCGCTCGGCGTCGACATGGCGGCCCTGAAGAGCGAGACCCTCTCGCACCACCACGACATGCACGGCGTCCCGCTGCGGTCCCGCGCCTTCGGCGCCATCCGCACCCTCAACCGGCTCGGCGCCGCCGCCGCCCCGCTGTCCAACCTCCCCAGCAGGGTGCGGCCGGTGCGTGCGCTGATGGGCCGCTTCCTGGGGATCGCGCCGGAACGGCCGCTGCCCGTCTTCCAGCGCCGCACCCTGACACGGTGGTTCGCCCGGCGGACGCCCAGGTCGGCGTCGGCGACCCAGGGCACGGTGACGTTCCTCGCCGACTCCTTCACGACCTTCACCGAGCCGCGCATCGGAGCGGCAGCGATCGACCTGCTCGAGCGGGCCGGCTGGTCGGTCCGGCTGGAGAGTCGCGGCTGCTGCGGCCGGGCGAGCCTGTCCAAGGGACTGCTCGACGACGCGAAGCGCAAGGCGGCCCGGCTCGCCCGGCTGCTGAGCACCTCGACCGAGCCGGGCTCACCCGTCGTCGGGTGTGAGCCGTCCTGCCTGTTCACGCTGCGCGACGAGCACCCGGCGCTGCTGCCCGACGATCCGGCCGTCCGCGACATCGCGGGTCGGGTCCGCCAGGTCGAGGAGCTGCTCACCGAGGCGGTCGACGACGGACGGCTGGTCCTTCGGGAGGACTCGTGGCTGACCGGACGCCGGGTCGTCTACCACGGACACTGTCACCAGAAGGCCGAGGTCGGCACCGCCGCGACGGTCGCGCTGCTGTCGCGCATCCCCGGCGCCGAGGTGGTCGAGCTCGACGCCGGCTGCTGCGGGATGGCCGGGTCGTTCGGCTTCGAGGCCGAGCACTACGACATCTCGATGGCCGTCGGCGGCGACCGGCTCTTCCCGTCGATCGAGGCCGAGCCCGCCGACACCGTGCTCGCGGCGACCGGTGTGTCCTGCCGCCAGCAGATCCACCACGGCACGGCACGGCAGGCGATGCACCCCGTCGAGCTGGTGCGCAGCGTGGTCGCCGAACGATGACCACCGTCACGTTCGACCTGTTCTCCGCGCTCATCGACTCGCGGACGGGCGGGTCGGCGGCCTTCCGGCGGCTCGCACGCGGCCGCGGCTGGCCGGTGACGGGCCAGCAGCTCTACGACTCGTGGGACCCGAACAACAAGGCTGCTCAGCGCGACTGCTCGACCTGGGTGCCGTGGCGGGAGCCCGCGACGACCGCGCTCTCTCGCGCGTACGACGAGCTGGGGCTCGACGGTGATGCCGCCGCCGACGTCGAGGTCCTCGTCGACTCCATGAGCGGCTGGCCGCTGTGGCCGGACGTCGCCGCCGGTCTGTCCCGTGTCGCCGTGCACCACCGCGTGGGCCTGCTGTCCAACGTCGACGACGAGCTGTTCGCGCGCACAGCGGCGGCACCGCTCGTCGACCCCGAAGTGGCACTGACGTCGCAGCGGCTACGGGCCTACAAGCCGCACCCCGAGATCTACCTGCGCGCCCTCGAGGCGTTCGGGCCGGTCGTGCACGTGGCGACGTCGGCGCGCGACGTGCGCGGGGCGCTGGAGGCGGGGATCCCCGTGGTCCGGCTCAGGCGGCCGGGCCACGAGCTCGACCCGGGCGGTCCCCGACCGGCGTACGAGGTAGGAACTCTCGACGACCTCCCCGGCGCGCTCGCCCACCTCGTCGCATGAGCCCATCACCCCCTTATCCCCAACGGGGAAAGGGTTGTTGTTGTGGCTTGCTGTTTGGTGCGTCAGGTGGGGCGGCGGGCGCGGAAGCGGGTCCGGCGGGGTGTGGTGTCGACCGCGACCTGCTCGAAGCCGGCACGCTCCAGGCGACCGTGGAGCGTCTCCGGCTCCAGCACCGTGCAGGTGTCGAGTACGTGCAGCAGCCGCCAGCGCAGGTTCGGGCGGCTGTCGCAGCCGCAGAAGACCCCACCCGGCTCGAGCACCCGCAGCGCCTGCGCGAACAGCCGGTCCTGGTCGTCCGTCGACGGCACGTGGTGGAGCATCGTCATGCTCACGACGCCGGTGAACGACCCCTCGGGGAACGGCAGGTCGGTGGCGTCGCCGAGGACGACCGTGACGTTGTCCGCGGCGTGCCGCTCGGCCAGCTTCGCCGCGTCGCGCGCGTCGATCTCGACGGCGGTGAGATGGGCCGTACGGCGGCACAGGTGCTGAGTCGTCAACCCCGGGCCGGGGCCGAGCTCGAGCGCGCGCGGCCCCAGGGCAAGGTCGGCGAGCACCCACGGCACCAGCTCGTCGGCGACCAGCCGGCCCCATTCGGCGGACCGGCAGTAGCGGCGGTGCAGCAGGTTCATCGGCCCAGGGTCCCACCGCCCAGATCCGGTCCGGTCCCGGCAGGCAGGTGTCCCTCGCTCCGGACGGGGCAGGCAGCATGTGGGTGCACGGCCCGGATCCAGAACCCCGCCCGTCCCGACCCGGAGGAGAGCTCGCGATGACCACCCCCGACGGCGTCCGCATCGACGGACCGATGAACGACCGTTACGACGAGGTCCTCACCGGCGAGGCGCTGGAGTTCCTCGCGGGCCTGCACCGCGCGTTCGACGCGCGCCGGCGGGAGCTGCTCGAGCTGCGCGACCAGCGCTACGCCGAGCTGGTGTCGGGCGGCGCCCTGGACTTCCTCGCCGCCACCAAGGACGTCCGCGAGGACGACTCGTGGCGGGTGGCCGGCCACGCACCCGGGCTGGTCGACCGGCGGGCCGAGATCACCGGCCCGACCGACAAGAAGATGACGATCAACGCCCTCAACTCGGGAGCGAAGGTGTGGCTGGCCGACCTCGAGGACGCCAACACCCCGCTGTGGGAGAACATCGTCGAGGGCCAGCTCAACCTGCGGGACGCCATCGAGCGTCGCATCGACTTCACCTCGCCCGAGGGGAAGAGCTACGCCCTCCGCGACGACATCGCGACGATCGTGGTGCGCCCGCGCGGCTGGCACCTGCCCGAGAAGCACATCCTCGTCGACGGGGAGCGGACGTCGGGCAGCCTCACCGACTTCGGCCTCTACTTCTTCCACAACGCGAAACGGCTCGTCGAGCTGGGCCTCGGCCCCTACTTCTACCTGCCGAAGATGGAGAGCCACCTCGAGGCGCGGCTCTGGAACGACGTGTTCGTGCACGCCCAGGACGCGCTCGGCATCCCTCGGGGGACGATCCGTGCCACCGTCCTCATCGAGACCTACCCGGCGGCGTTCGAGATGGAGGAGATCCTCTACGAGCTGCGCGACCACTCGGCCGGGCTCAACGCCGGGCGGTGGGACTACATGTTCAGCGTCATCAAGAAGTTCCGCACCCGCGGCAAGGACTTCCTGCTCCCCGACCGCAACACGGTGACCATGACGGTGCCGTTCATGCGCGCCTACACCGAGCTGCTCGTCCGCACCTGTCACAAGCGCGGCGCGCACGCCATCGGCGGCATGGCGGCGTTCATCCCCAGCAAGGACCAGAAGGTCAACGAGGCCGCGTTCGCGAAGGTCAAGGACGACAAGACCCGTGAGGCGGGTGACGGCTTCGACGGCTCTTGGGTGGCTCACCCCGCGATGGTCGGCGTCTGCACCGAGGTCTTCGACGCAGTGCTCGGCGAGAGGCCGAACCAGGTCGACAGGACGCGCGACGAGGTCACCGTCACGGCCGAACAGCTCCTCGACGTGGCGTCGACGCCCGGGTCGGTCACCGAGACCGGACTGCGGGGCAACATCAACGTCGGCGTCCGTTACCTCGAGTCGTGGCTGCTCGGCTCGGGCGCCGTCGGGATCAACAACCTGATGGAGGACGCGGCCACCGCCGAGATCTCCCGCTCGCAGGTGTGGCAGTGGCTGCACAACTCCGTCGAGCTCGAGGACGGCCAGACCGTGACCCGCGAGCTGGTCGAGCGGCTCATCGACGAGGAGATGGCCTCGATCCGTGAGTCGGTCGGGGACGCGTTCTCCAAGGGCCGGTGGGACGACGCCCGGTCGCTGTTCACGGACATGGCGCTCTCCGACGACTACGAGGACTTCCTCACCATCCCGGCGTACGAGCGGATGCCCTAGCCCGGCGACCCTCCGGCCTGATCGTTTGGCCCCGCCGGCCGGGCTGGAAATGATCACGCAAGCGTGATCATCCTCCCCTGACCGCGGCAAATTGGCCGCGGTCAGGGGCAAATGATCACGGTCCCGTGATCATTTCGGCGGCGGCAGTGTTCGGCGAAATAGTTAGCCAGGGTAATGAGTTATGCTAACGAAATGCCGACGATGACCAGGACCGCCGAGCTGGCGAGCATCATGCGCGTCTCGGTCATGCGCCTGTCCCGACGGCTCCGCCTAGAGCGGGCCGACTTCGGCCTCAGCCTCACCCAGATCGCCACCCTCGGCACGATCGACCGGCACGGTCCGCTGACCCCACGCGAGCTCGCCGACCACGAGAAGGTGCGGCCGCCCTCGATGACCCGGGTACTCGCCTCGCTGGAGGAACAGGGGCTGATCAACCGCGCGCCGCACCCCACCGACGGCCGGCAGCAGCTGGTGTCGTTGACCGGCGACGCGAGGGACCTGCTGCGCGTCGACCGGCGGCGGCGCGAGGCGTGGCTGGCCCAGCGGCTGGCCGAGCTCACCCAGGACGAGCGCGACGTGCTGCGGGCGGCCGCTCCGATCATCGAGCGGATCACCCGGACGTGAGCCCCACCTTCCGCTCCCTGCGCATCCGCAACTACCGCCTCTACGCCACCGGCGGCGCCGTCTCGAACGTCGGCACCTGGATGCAGCGCGTCGCCCAGGACTGGCTGGTCCTCGAGCTCTCGGACGGCGACGGCGTCGCCCTCGGGATCACCACCGGACTGCAGTTCCTGCCGATGCTGCTGTTCGGCCCCTGGGGTGGCATGCTCGCCGACCGCTACTCCAAGCGGCGGCTGCTCGTCGTCACCCAGGCGTTCATGGGGCTCGTCGGCGCCGTCCTCGGCGTGCTCGACATCACCGGCGTCGTCCAGGTGTGGCACGTGTTCCTGCTGGCCTTCTTGCTGGGGCTCGGCACCGCCCTCGACAACCCGACCCGGCAGTCGTTCGTCATCGAGATGGTCGGCCCCGAGGACCTGTCCAACGCTGTCGGCCTCAACAGTGCGTCGTTCAACCTCGGCCGCGTCGTCGGCCCGGCTCTGGCAGGAGCGCTCATCGTCCTCGTCGGCACCGGTCCGGTGTTCCTGATCAACGCGGTGTCCTTCGGCGCGGTCATCTTCGCGCTGTCCCGCATGCGCACCGCCGACCTCCAGCCGTCGCCGCGCGCCGGCCGCCATCGTGGGCAGGTGCGCGAGGGCATCCGCTACGTCCGCGGGCGCCCCGACCTGATGGTCATCATGGTGATCGTCTTCTTCGTGGGCACGTTCGGCCTGAACTTCCAGATGACCATGGCGCTGATGGCCAGCGAGGTGTTCGGCAAGGGCGCCGGCGAGTACGGCCTGCTCGGCTCGATCATGGCGGTGGGCTCGCTGTCCGGGGCCCTGCTGTCGGCCCGCAGGCCGCGGCCCCGGCTGCGGGTGCTGATCCTCGCCGCCGTGGCGTTCGGCGTCGTGGAGATCCTGGCCGGCCTGATGCCGACCTATGAGCTGTTCGCCCTCTCCCTCATCCCGGTCGGCCTGACCGCGCTCACGTTCATCACGTCGGCCAACGCCATGATGCAGCTGGCCGTCGACCCGGTCATGCGAGGCCGCGTGATGGCCCTCTACATGGCGGTCTTCTTCGGCGGCACGCCGCTCGGTGCGCCGCTGGTCGGTGCGGTCGCCGAGGCGTTCGGCGCCCGGTGGAGCATCATCGCCGGCGGCCTTGTGTCGGCCGCCGCAGCCGTCGTGGGCGGGGCCGTCCTGACCCGGCGGCAGGGCCTTCAGGTCCGTCACGAGCTGCTGAACCGGCCGCAGTCCTACGTCAGCCGGGTCCGGGACGACGAGCTGGCCGACACCGTCCAGCGGTCCTGACTCCTGGCGCGGCGGCACCGGTCCGGACAGGATGGACGGGTGACGACCTCGACGGAGCTGCTCCCTGGGACCTACCTCAGCCACCTCCGGTCCGACGCCGCCCGCATGTCGGACGTTGCCGTCCGCGACATCGACGCTGCCGTGCCGACCTGCCCCGGCTGGACCGTGCGCGAGGCGATCGTGCACACGGGTGAGGTCTACTCGCACAAGGTCGCCTGCATGCGGGTCGGTCAGCGACCCGACGACGACGACTACCTGCACGAGCCGGGCGACGCCGAGGACCCGGTGGCCTGGTTCCGGGACCGCCTTGACGAGCTGGTCGGCGAGCTGCAGCAACGCGGGCCGGACGCCCCGTCGTACACCTGGTTCGAGCCACGGCAGACCGTCGGCTTCTGGTATCGCCGGATGGCCCAGGAGACTGCGGTGCACCGGGTCGACGTCGAGAGCGCGTTCGACGGGGTGACCCCGGTCGACGACGACCTGGCCGTCGACGGCATCGACGAGGTGCTCGACTGGTTCCTGGCCTACCAGGCCGAGGACGTCGGCCCCGACGGGCCGGGTCGCGGCACCGTCGCCGTCCGCACCGGCGACCACATCTGGCGGGTGGCGCTCACCGCCGACGACGTCGAGCTCTCGCGCGAGCCGGGCCCCGCGGACGCCGTCGCCAGCGGCGAGCCGTCCGAGCTGCTGCTGTGGCTGTGGGGTCGGCGCCCCGACTCGGCGGTGACGACGGAGGGCGACGCGGAGCTGCTCGGTGCGCTGCGGGAGCGGCTGCGCGTCGTCACCCAGTGACCCACGGACGGCGGCGGGGATGACGACGTACGACGTGGTCGTCGCCGGTCTCGGCGGCTTCGGCAGCGCCACCGCCGCCCATCTGGCGTCGCGCGGACTGCGGGTGCTCGGCCTGGACCGACACGCGCCGGGGCACGTCGAGGGCTCCAGCCACGGCGACTCGCGCATCGTGCGGCAGGCCTACTTCGAGGGCGCCGCCTACGGTCCGCTGCTGCGCCGCGCGTACGAGCTGTGGGACCGGCTCGGCCGGGACGCCGGCGAACCGCTGCTGGTCCGCTGCGGGGTGCTGTTCGTCGGCGACCCGGCGGGCCCGGTCCTCACCGGCAGCCTCGATGCTGTCCGCCGGTGGGACGTCCCCCACGAGCTGCTCGGCGCCGAGGACGTCACCCGCCGCTTCCCGGTGCTCGGGGCGGTGGACGGCACCGTCGCCCTGTTCGAGCCGGACGCCGGCCTGGTCTCACCCGAGCGCACCGTCGCCGCGCACCTGACCCTGGCCGGCCGCGCCGGCGCGGACCTCCGCCACCGCGAGCAGGTCACGACCTGGGAGGCGACCGGTGCGGGTGTTCGGGTGGTGACCGGTCGGGACACCTACCGCGCGGGCGCGCTGGTGCTGGCGCCCGGCCGG